>CAYYFT010000006.1:0-23981 GCA_964471015.1 uncultured Pirellulales bacterium
GCATTCGCGTACCGAAGCGCGATGAGCTGTTGGCGCATCTGAGAGAAAAAACAATTGGATGTGAGATATATTATCCGGTTCCGATGCATCTTCAAAAATGCTTTGAATATCTGGGCTATAAGCAAGGTGATTTGCCTGAAGCTGAGAAAGCAGCAAAGGAAATTATGGCGATTCCAATTTATCCCGAATTGACGGATGAAATGAAGGATTATGTGGCAGAGACAATTCTGTCGTTTTTAGAGCAGAGCAGGCGTGCAATCTTTAACTGATGCAGGAGACTTAAAATGCCCGGTTTTGTCACAGTTATATCTAAAGACCTTGATTGTGATTCTTTAGGAATCGAATATAATTGCCTGGGTAAACTGGTAATCGAAAAGAAGCAGTACGACAACGCACTGGTTGAAAGATACACGATTCCCAAGTTTCTGGAGGATAAAGTTTTCCGTGAAGACGAGGAAGTCTTCGTCCTGATAGAGGGTGTTATACTGAATTTCAGGGACTTGAAGAGCAAGTATGCCTCGACCGATTACTTCAGTGCAGTCAAGAACATGTACCGTGAAAACGGGGACGATTTTTTCAGCGAGTTCAAAGGGGAGTTCTCGGGGATTCTGTATGACAAGATAAATAAAAAATGGTTGGTGTTCACCAATCCTACCTCATCCAAGCCCGTCTATTTTTACAGGGGCAACGGCTTTTGTATTTTCTCCTCCGAGTTGAAAGTGGTATCTCAAATCCTGCGAAAGCTAAATTGTAAATATTCACTGGACAGGCTCGGTGCGTATTTTCTGCTGACTTATGGATTTATGCTGGCCGACTATACGCTGATAGAGGAGGTAAAGAAGCTGATGCCGGGCAGTTACGCTAAAATTGAAGGTGATAAGGTCAGTTTTCATGAGTACACAAAATTTGAAAATATACAATGCACAAATGAATCCAAGGAAGAAATAATAGATACTATTGATATATTGTTTAAGGAATCAGTCAGGCTTGAATATGAAAAGGATTTGGAATATGGGTATAAGCACATAGCGACACTGAGCGGCGGCCTTGACTCGCGAATGAATGTTATGGTGGCAAATGAGTTGGGATACCGGGATGTTTTGAATATCACGCTTTCTCAAACCAATTATTATGACGAAAATATTGCCAAGAAAATAGCGTCAGATATAGGATATGGGTTTCTATTCTGTTCCTTGGATAATGGTAATTACTTGAAAAACGTCCGGGACCCGGTGCTGTGTAATGACGGATTGGTTTTATATCCCGGCTCCGCTCATTTATTAAGCTGCATAGAAAAGATTAACTTTGACCACTTTGGGCTAATGCATACGGGCATGCTCGGAAGTGGTGCCGTAGGCGCCTATCTGTCAAAGCCAAGGCTGGTCAGGCCGACGGCAGCAGCCGGTGCCTATTCTTTATATTTGATAGAGCGTGTCCTGCCAAAAATCCGCAGCGAGGTTGAACGCTACGAGTCCGAAGAGCTGTTCAAGCTTCACAACAGGGGCTTTAATGGTATCTTTAACGGCAACTGGACTATCAACCAGTTCACTGAAAGCGCCTCTCCCTTCATGGATGTGGAACTTATCAGATATTGTTTGAGTATTCCACCATCGCTGAAGTACAGGCGGAAGATAACTATCGAATGGATCCACTCCAGACATCCGGACGCTGCAAAATACATCTGGGAGCTAACGAAGATAAGACCATCAATGAATAGAATCCTGCCGTTTATTGCAAAAGTACTCAGGCGTTCATATATCAAGGCTTTTGATAAAACAAATCTTCTTTCGATGAATCCATTTCAACACTGGTACAGGACAAACAGCGGTTTGAGACTGTTCGTTAATGATTATTTCCGGGAAAATTTATATCTGCTCGATGATTACCACCAGTTGAAAACAGACTGTACAAGCCTGTTTAATCAGGGCACTTTACTCGAAAAGGCACAGGTGATGACCTTGATGGCAGCAATTAAACTTCATTTCAGTTAAGTGACTGTTTATGGGTAGTGAAAACAGGGGTAAAAGTTTTCTAAAGAATACTGGTTTTGTAACATTAGGCTGGCTAAGCAACATCACTGCAGGAGTGGTGGTAAGCATTTTTATTGCTAGGTTTCTGGGGCCGGAAGGCAAAGGTCGAATAGCCTTGGCCTTAAGCACAGGTGCAATCTTGGGACACTTTCTCTGTCTTGGATTTGATAGAGCAACCCCGTATTTTGTGGCCGGTAAGAAGTTTACTGATAATAAGGTATTTGGCTCGTGGATATTAGCGGTTATAATTGGTTCTGTTATTGCCTACGGTGTGGTATATCCATTAATTGCTGTGTATCTGATGGACAATGTTTTCTCAGGCGTCAGCAAATCTCTGCTGTTACTTGCCGGATTGAGTTGTCCGTTATATTTTCTTCGTTTGTTGGTTAATACGATTTTGGCTGGTCATGAGGAGTTTTTCAGGCAGACGTGCCATAATATCGCGATTTGCGCAGCAAGTATCACTGCGGTTTTTGTAGCCATGCCAATTCTGAATCTTGCACCAATCGGTTATGTTGGCATACACCTGGCTCTTGGAGGGGTGTCACTTTTTTATGGATTTTTTGTCTTAAGGAAAGTTATTTGCTTAACGCCGGAATTCAATTGGCGAGACTGGTTTACAATGTTTCGATATGGTATTAAGGCGGCGCTGTCGCAGGTATTTAACCTGATCGATTTACGGCTGGACATCTATATCGTCAATTATTTTGTAGGCTTGGCTTCAGTGGGCATTTACACTGTAGCGGCTTCTTTGGGGAATATATTTTGGATACTGCCTACCAGCGTTGCGTCGGTTCTGTTTCCCAGGGTGGCCTCCTCAAAGCCGGAAGAATCCAAAAGATTGACCGCTTTTCTATGCCGTAACTTTCTTTGGCAGACGATATTTATAGGTTTACTATTTTTATTGGTTAGCAAATGGCTTATTGTCTTGGTGTTCGGTGAAGATTTTGCTTCAGCATCTCTAGTTTTGGTGTTGCTGATGCCGGGAGTGTTGGCACAAGTTGTTTCCAAGATTTGCTACACGGATTGCTATGGGCGTGGTTTTCCTGAAAAAGTTACAATTAGCGTTGGTGTTACAGCATCTTTAACAGTCATTTTTGACCTGTTATTGATTCCGAGATATGGTATGTACGGTGCTGCGGTTGCCTCATCGATTGCTTATTGCGCCGGCGGGGTGTTGGGGCTGTATTGGCATATGAAGCTGTCTGGTAACGTCTTAAGCGCTCTAATTATTCCTAAGAGAAGTGATTTGCGCTACTATAAATCTATCATCGAAAGCTTTAAGAGAAAAATATTCTGAGAAATTAACGCCATAGGTTCACTTAGTCGTGGCATTGAGATAACGAGATTTGCGGAGAATGTGGAGCAACAAAAAAAATGAGACTGGATAGTGTTCTCGGAGGTTGAAATCTCATTATGTATACCGGATATGCAAATGAAATAAGCGAAGAGGACCTGCTTTACGAGCAGCCGGAGCGGACTTCAGATATTCAATTGCCGCCGATAATAAATACACTGCTTCTTGTGATTTGGATTGCAATATTTTTGGTCGGGTTCACAGTAATTTATCTTGTTAAAAATCCTTTGCTGGGAGCATTGATTGTAGCGGTACCGACGTTTATCGGGATGGTGATAAAGCCTACGTTTGCGCTATGTATGATGATGCTGGTGCTGCCAACAGGCGCTGGTATCGGATATAAGCAAATATTCAGCCTTGACCGAGGAGTTGGCATAGCTCTTGCTGTTAGTTTTTTGTTAAACTTAATGGTAAGTCGTCCCTTCCTGCGTATCCGCCATAACGCGTTATGGGTGTTAGTCGTATACACAATCTGGATATTCTTCACATCGCTGGCAGCACCTTACATTGGCTTGGAATTACAGGGTGCTTTTACCCAATTTCAGCTTCTTGTGCTGGTTTTTATTGTATATTGGATTCTCGAGACAAATGGTAAAAAAACTTTTATCTGGGCGCTAAGAGCATATGTAATCGGGACATTAGGCACAATTATAATAGCATATATGAGCGGTACAGTGATGATAGCGATGGAAGAAGAGGCCGGAAGATATGCAGCGACGCTTGGGCAAGCAATCGATGCGAATATGCTGGCAGCTTTGACAAGTCTGGCCTTTTTGGCTGCTATTTACCTTTTTGTTCGTGATGGGAATCTGCTCTGGAGGCTCGTTCACCTGGTCGCAATATTATTTCTACCGATTATGATACTAAAAACTGGGTCTCGCGGCGGTTTAGTTGCTCTGGCTTTTACGATGTTGTCACCGTTGCTGTTTTTGAGGCAGGTCATGCGCAGGCCGGCCTTAGCAGCTTTGCTGCTTCTGGTCGTTGTCTTTGCTTCCGGTTCTGCAGCATTCTTCGTCCAGAAGCGCTCTCTTGAAGAAGGTGTCTCTGAGCGTTTGACTGATATTCAATACGCCAAGAGGAGTCTTGATTACAGAATCAGTCTTATTAAGACGGCTATTCACACAGGATTTAAAAGACCATTGGGTACCGGTAGGTATAGTTGGTTAGAAGTGAATGAACATGTTCCGCACAATGATTTCTTTTATGTTTTCGGGATTTATGGGATACCCTGTGCTATAGTTTTTTTACTTTTTTTGATTATGATGATGTTAGCTGTCAGGCGAATTCCACTTGGAGTAGAAAAAATATATGCTCGAGCAGCTTTGACATTCCTGTTAGTGAATGGATTGAGTATGGGGCAAATACTCGCCAAATATTTTTGGGTGTTTATGGCATTGGTTATAACGGTAGAAGATATAAGCTCGCTCAGAAATGCCGAGGCAGGGCACTTGCTTGCCAGAGCAGATGAAGAAACTCCGACCATCGATTATTAGCCTTCTGTTTTCCACTAGGTACTTGAAGGTAAGTAGTATCTTTATGTATCGCCAAACGATGAGTTCTGCTCGGTATGATTCTAAAGCGTCTCTTCAGTGATATCACGAATTGTTGGTCTTCCACGCAGCAGTCATTGGTAGCAGCTTTGGCACATTGGTAGATCACGTGGCTTGATTCAAAGGGCTTAAAAATTCAAATATGGCAAGCATAGATAAAGATGTAAGGAATCTTTATTTAAGGGATGGGTATATTATCAAGCACCCTTCAATTCATAAAGAAGACTCGCCCTGGAAGGTCAGCAGGATAATTCCCCTTATTGACAGATTTGTTCGAAATATCAATAAGAAACAGATCGATCTTCTGGATGTGGGTGGAGGCGCTGGACTAATCCTGAATGCAGTATCCGCTTATATTGAGGAAAAATATGGTATCACAGTTAATAAGTTTGCATTAGATTTAAGCCCGGGCATGCTTGAAATTCAAAAGAGCAATAACCCGGATTTGAAAAAGGCCTTAAACGAAGATATTCGCAAAACTTCGCTGTGTAACAAAGAAATAGATCTCACTTTGATGATCGATTTGTTAGAGCATGTGCCTAATCCAGCAGAAGCTCTCAAAGAAGCAAAGAGAATTTCTAAGTTTGTTATACTCAAAGTACCTTTAGAAAATAATCTTTTTCTCAAAATAACAAATACTGTAAAGAAAGGAAGAGTAAGACAACATATAATTGAAACTTCCGGCCACATCAATGTTTACGACTTTTTTAAGCTCAAGAAGCAGATAGGATACAATTTGGGGGAGGTAGTAGAGTTCTATTTTACCAACGTATTTGATTATTATCTGAATTCAGAACATTACAAAAAGCAGATGACAGTTCGATATCGATTAATGTACCTTGTCGCTTCATGCATATTCAGGCTGTCGCCTTGGTTGTGTTCTTTTATTTTCACTGATTTTGTGATGATTTTGGTTAAGTGCTATTAGCTAAGTTGAGCAGAAACACACCCTACGCTGTTAGCGTATGACGGATGTGATAAGGCAGCGATTGTTGTTCGCGATAGTAAACAAGAGATTGTGAAAAGCATTTTTTGTCACAGTGGAGAGTTCATTGAGGGTGTGGTTAAATGTGCGATAAGCCGACGCATTGACCCAGATCATTAAGGCTGGACTAAGGGATTGAAATCAATGTCTGGCCACATAATGATTTCTTTTATGCTCTTGGGATTTATGGGATACCTGCCGCTGTGCTTTTTACGCTTCTTGTAATTATAATAATGTTCACTGTAAAGCGTATTCCGCTTGGAATGGGAAAACTATATGCCAGAACGATATTAATATTTTTGTTAGTGACGGGATTGAATATAGAGCAGTTATTTGCAAAATATTTTTGGGTTTTTCTTACGTTTGTAATAGCAAGCGAGCGGTTAGACTGGACCAGTAGTAACATAAGCGATGTAACTGAATATATAAACAGTGAGTCGGGTGAAGAAACTACGGATATTAACTGTTAGTCATATGTTTCCGAAGAAGGAGACAAGATATGCCGGCATTTTTATATGTCGCCAAGCGGAATACCTGGCGAAATATAACGTTGAATGTGACTTTTTAGTTGCCCGTCCATGGGCACCTTGGCCTTTGTATTATCTATCCCGTTGGAGAGGTTATGGCCCGTCAAACACCTTGGTCTGTCCGGAAGATTTGCAAGCCAGAGACGTACGATACATACGTCCACCAGGGATGTGGTTTCGCAGATTTGAAGGTCTTTCAATGGGCACAGTTTTAAGAGCTGCAGCCCGAGACTGGCATAAGCAGAATCCTTTTGATATTGTTTTAGGTGTTTCTATGATACCAGATGCCGAAGCTGCAGTGAAAATAAGCAAAGACTTGTCACTTCCCTTAGCTACTATTGCTGTTGGCAGCGACATTATGGTGTATCCTAAGCAAACGCCTGTTTTGCATCTGAGACTTAAAAGAATTTTGCAAAATGTAGCACTGCCGGTAGGTGTAAGTGAATCGATTTGCGAGAAATTGGCTGAAACGGGGAGTTGTAAACAAGAGCCATTATGTGTATATCTTGGCAGAGACACAGAGAAATTTTCGCCTGCAAAAGATAAGAGTAAGATAAGACAAAACCTGGGATGGGTGGAAGATGATGTCGTGGCAGTGTATGTTGGGGCGGTGGTAGAAACAAAAGGTATAAACGAATTGGTTCTGGCTGCGGAGAAGCTTCTTAAGAAGTATCGCAATTTCAAATTGGTGTGCATTGGAGCCGGAGCGGCAATGGGAAAACTTGTTCAGCTTAGAGCAAGCGTTTGTAGAGAGCAGGCTGTAGTATTGCCCGGGCTGGTTTCGCCGGATGAGGTGCCGAAGTATTTGCAAGCATCAGATTTTATGGTTTTTCCATCGTACAGCGAAGGTATGCCCCAATCAGTTCTTGAGGCGATGAATTGTGGTTTGCCCGTAGTGGCTACACGAGTCGGCGGCATTCCAGAAGCTGTGGTTGATGGACAAACGGGGTTGCTTATTGACGCAAAGAGTATCAGTCAGCTTCAGCAGACGATGGAGAAGATGATTACTGATAAAGAGTTTCGCCTGTCAGCTGGACAAAACGGCCTTGCTTATGTACGTAAGGTCTTTGGTGCTGAACAAAATGCGGAGAAATTTGCAAAGGCCTTGTGGTCATTAGTGGCGTAATATTAGGTTACGGGAACTCTTGCGGCTGACCGTTGGCAGACAAGAGTCTTGCCGCCCAGGCAAAAAGGCACAGCGGGGCATTTTCCATCGCTTTGTTTTGGGCGCCTTTCGGGATGTTTGGGCCGCCGTTGGTCAAATCATACGCAAGAGAAATAAAGAGGTCTTTCAAGGTGTCGTCGTAAGCAGCGAGTCGGTGCCAGCCGAACCAGACATTGCCCGCCTGGCCGGGACCTTGACCCTGTACTTTTCCATCACTGCCATTTATATAGTTATTGAAGTAGAAAGGTCCCTTTTCCGGTGCCCAGATCTGAAATTTTAGAGTGTTTATGAAACAATCGAGCCTATCTTTAGTGATTAGTTCTTCATAATAAGCTTTTGTTGCAAGCCAGACGGTCTTATTAGCATGTGAAGTGTCCGGGACAGTCATATGTTTCGTCCAGTACCAGACATAGCCGCCGGTTAATTTGTGTGTGATTACTCCCCAGTCTTTTGGGGCGTGTTTGCCGAGCTCGCCGGCACCCGGAGCGGGCTGGTCAAGACTTATCCGAACGCCAATATATAAATCTGTCAAGAATTCAGCCCATTGTTTATAGGGGTACTTGCGATAACCTAATTTATGAAGGTCCATACAGATTGCCGCAAAGTGTTGTCGCCTACCGCGGGAGGAGTCTAATGTGATCAGAAGGTACATTTTTGATTTTGGACCATAAAGGTTTTCGGGTTTTATTGAAGGATTGTAAAAGAGCCATTTTTCGACAATGTTCTCTTCAACGAAGTCAGCAATTTCTTGCCAGCCAGGCCTGTTGGCTTGATAAAGGGCATCTGCGACCATAAGAAATCCGACGGCACCTTGAAAATCGCAAACCTGATTATGGCCACCTGTTTGTTTTTCAACTTTACTAAGAAAAAAGCATGGCCAAACGCCTCTTGGTTCTCCACGCCGAAGCAATCTACGCTGGTTTGCTTTGGCATCGGTTATTGTTCTGAAAACCAGCTTTTTGGCCTGCTCGAGGTAAGCAGGATTATCCGTGGCACGCCACATATCGATTAGCCCCTGCAGCTCTCTGCGGAGGTGATAAACGGCAGAGCCGTCTGCTAAGTTTTTGTAGCTGTTTTTCCGGTGATGTATTTCATATTTGTAGTCAAAGGTTGCAATAAGCCTTTTGAACAATATGGGTCGGTTCTCTTCGTGCAATGGGGATATTTGAGGCTTCAAGGCAGGAATTTTGTTTTTAAAATCGGCAACTGAAGATGTAGTAAGTATTTGGTTTGGTATTAGGCCGGCAAGCAGATACATAGCAAGAACTGCTGGGTTTTTCATAGTCTACTTAAACTCCTGCTTATGAAACACGGATACTAAGGTTACACCACATACAGTTTAAGTATTATGCGATATAATGTCAAGTTGATTCTTGCAGGATAAAATGCAAATTAAAGTTTGCCATCTTAGTTCCGCTCATTCAGATTTTGACGTTCGAATTTTTCATAAAGAGGCAAAAACCCTGGCGAAAGCCGGGTACAGTGTAACACTTATTGCCCAGGGTAATAAAGAAGAAATCGCAGACGGGGTAAAAATTGTTCCTTTACATAAGCCAAAAAACAGATTCGAGAGAATGACAAAAGTAGTATGGAAATTATTTAGATTAGCCTTAAAAGAAAAAGCAGACGTTTATCATTTTCACGACCCTGAATTGATACCTGTCGGCATTGTCCTTAAGCTTCTTGGCAAAAAGGTTATTTATGATGCCCATGAAGATGTTTCTAAAGATATTCTTGTTAAAGAATGGGCAGGAAGCATTACTATAAGAAAAATCATATCGGCCGTTTTCCGCGGCCTTGAGAAATTTGGCTGTGTTTTCTTTGATAGGATTATAACAGTTACTTCGAGGATAGCAGAAAAGTATCCTGCCCGCAAGACTATTGTATTGAGAAACTTTCCTATTATGGAAATGATAGACAAATTGAACTCTACCGAACATATTCATAAACGAAAACCTGTTATAATATACACAGGTGGGCTAAGTAGAGTTAGAGGCATTAAAAACATAATTCAGGCAATGGAAATAATCAAAGATAAAGCCGAATTGTGGCTTTTGGGCCGATGGGTCGGTAAAGGATTTAGGCAGGAGTGCGAGAGCTTGCCGGGGTGGGCGTATACACGATATTTTGGTATTGTGACTCTGGAGCAGATGTATAATTATATATGGCGGGCCGACATTGGAGTTGTTGTTTTTTTGCCCAGACCCCACAATGTCCATAGCTTGCCTAATAAACCATTTGAGTATATGGCTTGTTCTCTGCCTGTTATTATGTCCGATTTTGAGTTTTGGCGGGAAGTGTTTGATGATTGTGCTGTCTTTTGTGATTCAGAAAATCCCGCAGATATAGCTGAAAAAATAAACGCTATCTTATCAAATCCGGGAAAGTCGAAAGAATTGGCAAATCGCGGCAGAGAACGTGTTTTGGGGGAATACAATTGGGAGAACGAGAGTAAAAAACTTGTCCAATTGTATCAGGAACTGCTTAATGGCAGATAAAACGGTTATTACTGTGGTTGGCGATATAATACCTGGTGACCATCCTTTATACTTGGGTATTGGGGTTAGAAGTGTTACGGAGAAAAAAGGAATTTTTGTTTTTGAATATGTCAAAAAATCGTTTTTTGGGTCGAATATTATATTTGGGAATTTGGAGAGTGTGCTTTCAGACTGTTTTAAAAGAAAATGCCATGATAGTTTAATACTTCGGGGTAGCCCTGCTTTTGTAGAGCAGCTCAAAAATGCCGGTTTTAACCTGCTCAATATTGCAAATAATCATATCCAGCAGCATGGGGATGAGCCCCTTCTGGACACCATTGAGCTTCTTAATAAAAACGGCATAGGAGTTATCGGTTGTGAGAACCTGCAGCCCAAGATATTTACGTTTGGAGACATTAGAGTTGCATTTTATGGATATTCGTTAAGACCTGAACAGCATGCTGATAAAACAATTTATTCGAGAGAAAATGAAGGTAAGATACTTTCTGATGTTGTTAAGGTTAAGGGTAACGTAGATTATTTGATTGTTTCGTTGCATTGGGGCGATGAATATGTGTCATTCCCCCCTGTCGAGCAAATTACATTTGCCCATACATTAATTGATAATGGGGCAAGTGTTATCATAGGTCATCACCCGCATGTATTACAAGGTATTGAAGAATATGGTGGGGGAATAATCGCGTATAGTTTGGGCAATTTCGTTTCTGCTATGTGCCAGAAGAGGTCGAAGGTGACTACTATTCTAAAACTGATACTTAGCGGGAATTCGGTGGACTATGAACTCATACCGTGCAAAATCAATCGTAACTGTCAGCCTATGCCGCTCGAAGGTGATGAAAAGAGCAAAACTTTAGATGGTATTAAAAAATTGTCGAATTTTCCGCATGTCTGTCAGGCCAAATACTATAAGAGAGTTGAAAATAGTATCTCTGAATTCAGAAAAGAATATGCCAGGTTTCTGATGAAAAACTGGTGGCGATACCCTGTCAGAAATCTCATTATGATTTTCAGGGAATTTATTTTAAGAAGGTTGGGGATAAAGGAATAAATTGTTTAGATATTAGTCTTACAACGTTCTGACTATTATTTAGAGCTGATTATCTGGATTTTAATTATGGACATAAAAACCTGGATTTATAATCATTCACCTATTTGGTGGCAGAATCTTATGTGTAGTGTTGCTGGTTATGTTCGTGTCAGACAGCGGTATGATAAGTATTTCGAAAAACGTAAAGAGTTCTTCCGCAGGGCAGCAAGCTGGCGTTTGGCCGAAGCTGAAAACTACCAGCTAAAAAAATTGCGGGAGTTGGCCAGATATTGCTATGAGAAAGTCACCTTTTATAAATACTGGTTTGATCAGGCTGGTGTCAAGCCGGAGGATATACATTCTTTGGAGGACTGGAAAAAAATCCCAGCTCTTACTAAAGATCGTGTAAAGCAAGCGGGAAAAGATATCATTTCCTCTGATTATAACATTAATAAATTGATTGTTTCTCATAGCGGAGGAAGTACGGGCATGCCCTTGGCGTGCTATCATGACCATGAGTCTTTGACAAATCTTTATGCTGCTTTTTGGGTTTGTCACAGACAAGGGGTTAATAGGTCAGACCGTTTTGCCGCATTTCAGGGAATGAAGTTGATTCCTCCTTCACAGGTAGGCGGTCCTTACTGGCGGACAAACATCGCGATGCGTCAAAGGCTTTATAGTATTTATCATTTGTCGCCAAAAACTATCAGGGAGTATGTTGCAGATTTAGATAAGTTTAAACCCGTGTATTTCACAGGCTATTCAAATTCGCTCTATCTTTTGGCAAAGCTTGCTGAGGAAGCATCTATTAGGCCCCAATGGGCTCCTAAAGCTGTTTTTGCTACCAGTGAGCAGTTGTTGAGCAGCTATCGCGGGACTATCGAAAGAGTTTTCCGTACAAAAGTATGGGATGGTTATTCCCAGGATGAAACATGTGGCAGCATAAGTGAGCATGAATGTGGGTATTATCATTATGACCGTGCTTATGGCTATATAGAGTTTGAGGATGTGCGGACAAGCGGTAAATATCGTGTCGCGGAGATAATTTGTACAGGCTTCTTAAATAAATCTTGGCCGTTGTTGCGGTATCGAGTTGGCGATTTGGTAGAATACGAAGATGTCGACGTATGCCCTGTTTGTGGTTGTGCCGGGCCCGTTATTCATAGTATCAGAGGGCGCACAGGAGATGTGCTTCTTTTGCCAAGTGGCAGATATTTTCCACATATCAGTTTAATCGTAAAGGACTTACGTGGTGTTCGCCAGGTACAGTTAGTTCAGCAAAAAGTAGATGAAATTGTAATACGATATGTTCCTTCAGAGGATTTTCGCCAGGGTGAGGACGAAGAATTGATTTTACATAGTTTTCAGCGGGCTTTTAATGAGCCGGTAAATTGCGTACTTGAAAGATTAACTGAAATTCCACGAACGCAAGGGGGAAAATTTTTGTCTATTATAAACAGTTTAAGTCAGAGTGATAATTTGTAGATTGTTATAATTATCTGGATGATTGGTTATTTGAGAAACAGTGCGTTTGATTTTATAAGCTATGGAGACGCTATACGGGAATTGGAGGAAGGAGTATGAAGATTTTGTCTGTAGTAGGTGCTCGGCCTCAATTTATCAAGGCAGTTTTAATTTCCCAAAAAATACGAGCAAAAGAGATTAAGGAAACTTTGATTCATACCGGCCAGCATTATGATTTTAATATGTCTGATGCATTTTTCCAGGAACTGAATCTGCCCCAACCTGATTATCATCTCGGTATAGGCTCCGGCAGTCACGCCGAGCAAACAGGCAAAATGTTGATTGGGATAGAAAAAGTGCTGCTCAGGGAAAAACCAAACATGGCATTAGTTTACGGAGATACGAATACGACCCTCGCAGGTTCTTTGGCTGCAGCCAAACTTCATATCCCCGTTGCCCATATAGAAGCGGGACTGAGGAGTTATAACAAAAATATGCCGGAAGAAATAAACAGAGTTTTAACTGACCATTGCTCAGACATGCTTTTCTGTCCTACCGAGACGGCTGTAAAAAATCTTCAAAAAGAAGGCTTTGCCAACATGGCCCAAAACGGCAAGCTTATAGACGACAAATTTTCTCTGCCGCGTTCTGAATTCGCTGTTTCCGGTTTGAATTCTGCCTCTCGTGTTTTACCTTTGGTTGTAAATGTCGGCGACGTTATGTTTGATATCGCCCTGGAAGTGAAAAGAACAATGGAAAAAACGGGTAACGAGAAAAGCATTTTGGAGAGATATTTCTTAGAGGCCGAAAACTACATCTTAGCGACGATTCATCGGGCGGACAACACGGACAACAAGGAAAATCTGCAAAATATTATGGCGGCATTAAAAGAAGCAGCAGAAATGGGATTAAGGATTTTCCTTCCCGCTCATCCGAGAACACGAAAGGCCCTAAAGAAGTTTAATTTGATGAGCGGCATCCCAAAGAATTTAATCATAAATGAACCAGTCTCATATACGGAAATGATTGCCTTGGAGAGTAATGCAAGACTGGTTATCACAGATTCTGGCGGAGTTCAAAAAGAGGCCTATTTCTTTAAGACCCCCTGTATAACACCAAGAGATGAAACCGAATGGACGGAGCTGGTAGAAGCCGGGTGGAACAAGGTTGTGGGGACCCAAAAAGAGAATATCGTCAATGCAGTTTTAGGCGATTCAGGTGAGGATTTCGCAAACAAGGAATGGACGGAGTTTTACGGTAATGGCAGCGCTGCCGAGAAAATCGCAAAGGTACTGTTAAGCTATGAAAAATAACAAAATTGTATGGATGTTCAACCATTACGCAGTTACTCCCGAGATACCCGGTGGAACTCGGCACTATGACTTTGCTAAGGAACTGACAAAAAAGGGGTATAAGGTTACTATATTTGCTTCAAGTTTTCACCTGAGTCAGCACAAAGAGTTAAAATTAAGGGAAAATGAAACGTACAAGCTTGAAGGTTTTGACGGCGTGAACTTTGTCTGGCTAAAAACCTTTCATTATCAAAAAAACAACTGGAGAAGAGCGGTAAATATGTTTTCTTATATGCATCGAGCATATTGGCTTGGGAGAAAAATCACAAAAAAAGTTAGGGGGTTTGATAAACCTGATATCATCATAGGTTCATCAGTTCATCTGTTTGCTGTATATGCTGCTTATCTGCTGTCAAAGAAGTATAAAGTCCCCTTTATTATGGAGGTCAGAGATTTATGGCCACAAACTCTAATAGATATGGGACTTTCTAAATGGCATCCTTTTGTAATGATGCTATCTGTGCTTGAGAAATATCTGTATAAAAGAGCGGATAAAATTATCACTCTTCTGCCGAAATCTCATGAGTATATTGAAAAGTTCGGCATCAGGCTCAGTAAAATAGTGTGTATTCCCAACGGTGTCGATTTGGAAAGATTTAATTTAGGTGATGTTGGGCTTAAAAGACGGAAAATCTCAGATTCAAGTTTTACAATAACTTATGCCGGAGCAATGAGTAAAGCTAACGGTCTTGATGTTGTTGTCGAAGCTGCGGAAATATTATGTAAGAATTACCACAATATCGAGTTCTTGCTTGTAGGAGACGGGCAGGAAAAAGCAAGATTAATGCAAGTGGCAAAAGAGAAAAATCTTGATAATGTAAAATTCACCGAACCTGTTCCAAAAGATGAAATAGTAAAGATTTTGGCAAATGCGAACGCCCTGTTATTTAATTTGGAAGATTCACCAGTATTCAAGTATGGTATAAGTTCGAACAAGCTATTTGACTATCTCGCATCCGGTAGACCGATAATATTTTCGTGTAATGCTCCAGGCAATCCCGCTGAAGAAGCCAAGGCAAGTATTATAGTTTCTCCAGGTAATCCGAAGGAATTGGCCGATGCGATATTGAAACTGTATCATATGCCCGAAAAGCAGAAAGAAGAAATGGGACAAAGAGGCAGGGCATATATTAAAAAATATCATAGTATTCCGGTGCTTGTCGATAAGCTGGAAGCGGTAATTAAAGAGTTATGAAATTAGTCAGGGATAAAGATGAAGCTTTTAATTGTCACTCAGTATTTTCCGCCAGAAATGGGAGCGCCACAATCCAGACTATATGAATTAGCCAAGCGGCTAAGGAATCTGGGGTATGAGATTACTGTGTTAACCGGTTTGCCAAGCTATCCATTAGGCCGTATATTTGATGAGTATCGTGGCAAACTTCGAGTAACTGAGAACATGGATGGTATCAAAGTTATCAGGACATGGCTTTATCCCTCGAAGTCCAGGAAACTCCTGCCCCGATTGCTGAGTTATATATCTTTTGCTGTTACTTGTTTGTTGGTTGGGGCATGGGGATTAGGTAAACAGGATGTAGTTTTGGTCGAAAGCCCTCCCCTGTTTTTGGTGCCCTCAGCTCTTATTATAAGTCGAATAACCAGAAGCAAGCCGGTTATGATGGTTGCCGATATCTGGCCGGATATTATTATTCGTATGGGACGTATTTCAGAAAAGAGCATTTTGGCAAAAGGCATGCTTTGGCTAGAAGAGTTTTGTTATACACATTCCTCTGCTGTGGCCTTGACCACGCCGGGAATGTGTAACCAAGTTCGAAGCCGATTTCCCCAGTTGCCAAATGTGACTATAATCTCCAATGGTGTCGACACAAGCTTATTTCGTCCTGAACTGCGTGACCAGACAATTCAGTCAGAACTTGGTGTAGGGCCAAATGATTTTCTGGTTGGCTATTGTGGCCTTCACGGTTTGTGCCAAGGGTTGGAGGTCGTTTTGAAAGTTGCCGCAAAACTTCAGCGTCGAGAGGATATTCAATTTATAATGGTAGGGGATGGACCGACAAAGGAAACCTTAGTCAAAATGGCGGCAGAAATGAAACTGCAGAATCTTCGTTTCTTGGATAAGCGGCCCAAAAAGGAAATGCCCCCTTTACTAGCATCTCTTGAAGTCAGCTTAATGCCGTTGGCTCTTCAACTGCCGGGAGCCATGCCGTCTAAAGTATATGAAGCTCTTGCATCCGGGGCGATCCCAATTGTTGCTAAAGGGAGTGATGCAGAGCTACTTGTCAGACAAAATAACGCTGGATTAAGCTACGAACCTGGAAGTGTGGAAGAATTAACCCAGGCTATTCTTAGGCTGGCGGATAGTCGCGAACTACGGAAAGATATGAGAGAAAATTGCCTTCGTTTGGCTAAAAGATTTGACCAGGATATTCTGGCCAAACGTGCCGCTAAAATATTAACTGCAGTAGCTGGGGGTAGAACACTGCCGAAGATTAGTTGGTAAGTCGGAAAGATAAATGATGCGATTAGCCCTTATACGTGAGTATGAATCCGCATTTGCCCTGTGGTTTGGCTCAAACTATGCGTTTTCATTCTGGAAAGGACGAGTAGCTTTATATGTGATATTGAAAGCAATGGGGATTGGGCCAGAGGATGAAGTCATATTGCCCGGCTATACGTGCGTGATGGATGTAAATCCTATGAAGTATCTTGGTGCAAAGCCGGTTTATGTTGATATTGAGCCGGAAACTTTCAATATGAATGTGGAACTGCTGAAAGGGAAAATCACGCCGAGTACCAAAGTTATCATAGCTCAGCATACGTACGGCTATCCTTGTGATATGGATGCAATTATGAATATCGCTAATGAAAATGGTATCCCTGTCATCGAAGATTGCTGCCTTGCGCTTGGTTCGAAATATAAAGGCAAAACAGTGGGAACGTTCGGCAAAGTTGCATATTTTTCGTTCCAATGGAACAAGCCTTATACAACCGGATTGGGAGGAATGATTCTGGCAAACGATTCGGGGCTTGCACAAAAAATTGAATCTTTATGTGCTAAAAAGTTATGCAACCCATCGAAGAAAGAAGTTTTGATGTTGGTAGCACAGCTTGTAATTTATAGGGCATTTATTTACCCGAGGACAACAGCCCTTGCCCAAACGGTTTTCAGATACCTTACAAAAAAGGGCGTTGTTGTTGGGTCGTCAGGAACTTGTGAATTTGAACCAAAAATGCCACCCAATTTTTTCAAGGCTATGAGTGCTGTGCAGGCTCGCTCAGGTTTGAGACAGCTCAAAAAGATTAGCAGAAACATTGAACATCGTAAGAAAATGGCTCATCTTTATGACCAGCTTCTTGAGGAAAAAGGTTGGCCCTCGCGCAAATACGATACGTCCAATACGGAGCCGGTTATGGTTAGATATCCGGTTAGAATTACCGAGAAAGACAAAGCCCTTGCAGAGGCCGCAAAAGCAGGCATTGAACTTGGCAGTTGGTTTGAATGTCCATTGCATCCAATTGAAACTCCTTTGGAAGCTTATGATTATGAAATCGGCATATGTCCTGAAGCGGAAAAAGCAAGTAGAGAAGTTGTCAATCTGCCTTTGCACCTACGTACAGATGAAAAAACAGCAAAAAGGACGGTGGAGTTTATAACCCGCTTCACTAAGGTAATATGAAAAGATTGCTTGATATAGTCTTGTCTCTGCTGGCTGTAGCAATTCTCTTGCCGGTTCTTGTTGTTATAGTCATAGCAATCAAGCTTACGAGTAAAGGCCCAGCAATCTTCAGACAGGAAAGGGCTGGCAAAAACGGTAAGCCGTTTATATTCTACAAGTTCCGCACGATGCGGACAGACGTGAATCCATTCGGGCCAAGTCCAAAAACCGGCGATGACCCACGCCTGACAAAAGTAGGGAAATTCCTTCGTGAGTATTCACTTGATGAACTGCCGCAATTATTTAATGTATTAAAAGGGGATATGAGCATTGTCGGGCCTCGGCCGCTGTATGTTTCACAAATGGCGGAGTGGAACGAAAGGCAAAAAAAGCGATTGCTTGTTAAACCTGGTTTGACAGGGTTAGCGCAAATAAAGGGCAGGGGGGAGTTGACACGTGAAGAGAAACTTGAGCTCGATGTCAAATATGTGGAAACAGCAGGTTTTTTGACCGACATAAAGATGATTCTGGCAACTATCGCACAGGTGTTCAGGCGGAAGAATATATACGAGAAAAAATACTCCGAAACCGAAGAGACAAGAGGGGACAGAAAAGAACAGCCACAGAGGTCACAGAGAAAAGAATAGATTCTTCGCTGCGCTCAGAATGACAACCTTAATGGATTCCTGCTCCCTTGGGGACAAGTTTCGCAGGAATGACAACTTTACGCAACGCACAATACGACATACGAGATGGCCAAGTATATAACAAGAATAGAGCAGTTGGAGCATCTAAGCGAGCAGGAACGAGTCGAGCTAAAGAAAGTCACTGACAAGTTTGCCTTTCGCAGTAATGACTATTATTTGTCACTTATCGACTGGGACGACCCCGATGACCCGATACGACAAATTATAATCCCCCATATACAGGAACTCGACGAATGGGGCCGGCTTGACCCTTCGGACGAAAAAACTTACACGATTCTGCCGGGGCTTGAGCACAAATATAATTCCACCGCATTGCTTTTGGTAAGCAACGTTTGTGACGGTATATGCCGGTACTGTTTCCGTAAGCGTGTTTTCATAAAACCGCAGAGCGAGTATTTGCGGGACCTGCCGGCGGCACTGCGATACATAGAGCAGCATCGTGAGATAACCAATATACTTCTGACCGGTGGGGACCCGCTGGTTCTTACAACCCCGAAAGTTGAGAATATTATCCGACAAATAAGGGAAATTGAGCACGTTCAGATAATTCGCATCGGGACAAAGACACCAGCGTTCAATCCGTATCGGATTGTTGATGACCCTGCTTTGCTGGAAATGGTCAGCAAGTACAGCACTGGGAGAAAGAAAATATATTTTATGACTCACTTTGTTCATCCGCGGGAGCTAACGGATTTGGCAGTTAAGTCTGTTCGTTTGCTTCGCAGGGCTGGTGCAATTATTGCCAATCAGATGCCGCTTATAAGAGGCCTAAATGACGAACCTGGAGTTTTAGCTGAACTGTTTGCGGAACTATCATTTATCGGTGCGGCTCCTTACTATATTTTCCAGTGTCGGCCGGCTGTGGGAAACAAAGCTTATACTGTGCCCATCGAGGAAGGATACGAGATTATAGAGCAGGCCAAAGCTCGTGTTTCCGGATTAGCGAAGCGAGCACGTTTTGTGATGTCACATTCGAGCGGTAAAATAGAAATAGCAGGCAAAACAAGCGACAGGGTCTATTTTAAATACCACCGTGCAGCTTGCGATGAAGACAGCGGGAGGTTTCTGGTTTTCAAAAGTAATCCGGATGCCTGCTGGTTTGACGACTATGATGAGGTAATTCGCGATTATCCTGTTAATCTGCCTTACAGGTCATATGGACCGGAATAAGAAAATGATTCCTTCGACGAAGCTCGGGACAAGTATCGATGAATGATAATTGATGGTTGAAAAAACAGCGATGCTGATAAAAATCGGTGTGATTTTTTCGTTGCTTTTTGGGCTGGCTATGCCAGCCTTTTCTTTAGAGCCGGAGCAGATATTGATTGTAGCAAACAGCGACATTGCGGCATCTGTGCGGATTGCCCAATATTACTGCGAGAAACGAGGCGTACCAACAGACAATGTTCTCGCTTTACCTTTAGGAGCGGGCCTCAATGACACAATCTCCAGAGACGATTACGTAAAACGGCTTGCCGAGCCTATTCGCAAAAAATTATCCAGCTTTGAATTTGGTACTGAAATCAAATGCCTGCTGACGACATACGGTATGCCAATCAAGGTAGGAAAGCGAGGGCCGTTAAAGGACCAGGAAGATAAGATAAGACAATTAAAAAGACTGGCTGAGCGGGAAAGAATTAAGATTGAGCAGTTAAAGCAGAACGGCGTAGCCGACACATCCAGGGAGATGAAAGATACCAAACGTAAACTGGCTCAGTTGCAATCCGAAATCGACCCTGTCATCGGCAAAGAAACAAATGCGTCGGTGGACAGTGAACTATCAATGGTGCTGCTCGGCAATTATGAACTGTATCGCTGGCAGCCGAATAGACTGAAGGATAATTTACTGGGTCTGAATTTTGACACGCTTATGGTTTCCCGCCTTGATGGGCCAAGCTTCGAAATAGCAAAAGGTCTTATCGATAAAGCAATAATGGCAGAAAAAACAGGGTTAAGAGGCATTGCTTACATCGATTCACGGGGCATTATAGATGACAAAAAGCCTTACTCGTCTGGCTATTTTGACCAATCTTTACGGGACTTGGCAGTATTTATAAGATTTCGAACGGAGATAGCTGTTAAAGAGGAGCGAACAGAGAAAGTTTTCGAACCTGGGGTGTGTTCCCAAACAGCTATTTATTGCGGCTGGTACAGTTTGAAAAAATATGTTGACGCCTTCGATTTCGTTGATGGTGCAATCGGCTATCATATCTCAAGCCTGGAAGCGGTTGACCTTCGCGACCCGAACAGCAACCAGTGGTGTCCGGCTATGCTCAAGGATGGAATAGCCGCTACGCTGGGAGCGGTGGCTGAGCCGTATCTTCATTCGTTTCCTCAGCCAAAGGAATTTTTCCTGGAGCTATTCAACGGTCGCTGTCTTGTCGAGGCATACTACCGCACGAAACCATTTAATTCGTGGCAGTTGGTTTTGATAGGCGACCCTATGTACAGGCCTTTCAAAAACCTCAAAAAGTATTAGGATGACAGTCTTTGAGTGCGGCCCCGGCGAAATAAAGCAATCAGGCAAGTTGTAATAACAACGGCTGCGATTCCTGCAACAGAGATGATTACATCCTTCACTCCAAAATCTTTGCCGAAAATTACGGAGAACAATTTTACAGTTAATAAAAAACCTACGGGCAGAGCTAATGCCGCTATCATCCATTTAGGTTTAGGAGCTTTTATCGGCAGGAGAAGATGTATATATCGAAGCCACAGCATAGTGAAAAATCCATAGGCGAAAAGATGAAAAACCGCATTTGTAATCGGCACTAGGTCAGCCAGATTCGCTCGTGTAAAATTTGTTAAAACAAAAATAGTAGCACCTGTTATCACAAGGGACGCAGACCAAAAGGGAAAAATTGTAAGCAGAATCAAGCCTGCGAGTGTACCTCCTAAGTCAGCAAAAAAATCCATGACATCAGGGCCGCGCCCTACATAATACTGAAGCACTTCATCAACAACCCCGTACCAAACCACTGCAAGAAGTACCCACCAGGCGCTAGCTTTGCGCCAGTTTACTTTCTTGGTGGGACTGATTGCAAACCACAGTAGAAAAGTCAAAATCAAATATGCAAGGAAATGAAGGCTTTTATCGGACACTTGGGCTTTGTAAACCAATCGCGGAATAGGCATGTGTGCAAGGATAAAGATACCCGGCCAATAAAGCAGTAATAAGATTATCGTTAGCTTTTGTCGGTGTGATAAAACCATTAAAATCGGCCTAAACGCGGTGCCTGGTTCCCATTATTCAATACTTCACATTTTATCAACTGCTTCTTTAATTTTATCAAAGATTGGTTTATGATGTAATGGACAATTTACTAAAAATTGGAGAAAAGTTATGTTCAGTTCAATAATTGAATTTATAAAAAGCGCAATAGCCGAACAGATAGTGGGCGACCCCATTTGGGCAACGATAGCCTTAGTGGGACAACTGGTGTTCGGCGGACGATTTGTCCTTCAGTGGATAGTCAGCGAATACAAGAAAAAGTCTCACGTGCCGACTTCTTTCTGGTTCGTATCGCTCCTCGGCAGCCTCATCCTGCTTAGTTATTCCATTCACATAAAAAATCCTATATTTATGTTGGGTTTTTCGTTGAATACCCTTATATATATCCGCAATCTTCATTTGATTTATAACCACGCCAAAAAAGGTGTGGTAACAGCCGTCGAAAGAAATGGGGACTGAGTCTTTGAACTGGAGCAGCCGCTCCAAAGTAGCTGCATTTACTCCTCACAGGAGCTGTAGCGATTTGTAATCGGCAGTCTTCTGTCTTTGCCAAAGGCCTTTGGTGTAATTTTTACCCCTGGCGGTGATTGACGTCTTTTATATTCGTTACGGTCAACCATACGGATAACGCTATGGACCACATCCTCTGGCAGGCCGGATTCGATGAGCTGCTGTGCGGATTTGTCTTCTTCTACGTATCCTTTGAGGATTTTATCGAGTAAATCATAATCCGGCAGGGCGTCGCTGTCTTTTTGGCCGGGCCTCAGCTCAGCACTTGGGGCTCTGGTTATTACATCGGCAGGTATAACCTGCCGTCCTGCCGTTTTGTTTATATGTTCAGCCAGCTTATAAACAACGGTTTTAGGCACGTCTTTTATCACTGCGAACCCGCCGGCGGTATCTCCATACAAAGTGGCATAGCCGACTGCCGTTTCGCTTTTGTTGCCGCTTGTCAGTACCAGAGAGCCGGTGCTGTTGCTCAGCGACATCAGGATACTGCCGCGGATTCTGGCCTGTAGATTCTCATAAGCAACGCTTTCGTTGTCCCAGCCGGGCGCCTGCTTTAATACCTCGTCGAACTGCTTCAGTATCGGCCCGATTGGGATGGTAAAAAACCCTGTGCCTAAATTCTTTGCTGTTCTTTCGGCGTCAGCTATTGTCTCTGGACTGTTGAATTCCGAAGGCATTGTAATGCCGACAACGTTTTCAGCTCCTATTGCGATAGCAGCGATAGCGGCGGTTACGGAAGAGTCTATTCCCCCGCTAAGACCCAGCAAAACCTTTTCAAAGCCGTTTTTTCGAGTATAATCTCTTACCCCGAGCACAATCGCCTGGTAAATCTCATCAATTTCATTAGTCGGTTGCTGCGCCGGCGCCCCCTTTGGCTCTACTTGCACGCCTTTATTCGTGGCAGTGACATCTGCGATTAACAAATCCTCGTCGAATGCCTTCGCACAAGCGGCGATTTTGCCGCTCGAATCGGCGAACATACTTCGCCCGTCGAAAACCATCTCGTCCTGCCCGCCGACGAGGTTGCAGTAGCAGACGGCGCAGTTAAACTCTTCCGCACACCTGCTGAGCATTTCCTGTCTTTGCGTGGTCTTGCCTACGTGAAATGGCGAGGCCGAGATATTAAGAATCATTTGGATTTGCCTGCCTCGACTCGGGCTCTCCGAGGCGGGCCCGGCATCCTTGAGAAAATCCGCCAGCCAATCAATATTCCACACATCTGCGCAAATGGTTACGGCTATACTGAGTCCTGCTACCTTGATTACCACCGGCTCGTCGCCGGTCTGGAAATATCTCCGCTCGTCGAACACGCCGAAGTTCGGCAGCAGCCCCTTTCGATAAATCTTGCTTATTTTCCCGTTTCCCAATACAGCGGCGGAGTTGTAACAGTTATCCCCGGATTCCTCCGCAAAGCCGACTATTATAGTTATGGCCGGGCACTCGGCGGCTAACTTCTTGACCGCCTCGTAATTCCGTCCCAAAAAGTGCTTCTTGAGCAGCAAATCTTCCGGCGGATACCCACAAACAGCTAATTCCGGAAAGACCAACAAGTCCACGTTGGAGCCAAGCGCCTCGATATAGATGCTGCGCATCTTCTCGACATTGCCCGCCAGATCGCCTACCATCGCGTTAAATTGTCCTAAACCTACTCGCACTTCTCGTTCCTCGTCTCTCGCTCCTCACTAATCACGATTCACGAACGTATTCTACTATTATCTCCCGGACTATCAATTAATTTTAATTGTGGTAATTTAGAAAATGGGCTAAAATTTGGTCTGCACCTTCGGAGAGGAACACACTGCTGGATTAGTGGTTGTTATTTGACATTTAAATATGTTGGTTAATGTTGATATTTTAAGAACTGAGCAGACTACAGGATAATGTAAGTGGAAATAACTTCATTCCACTTTTATTATCTATGACTTTACTTCGCTAATCCGGATTACTTACCTGCCAAACT
>CAYYFT010000007.1:0-22855 GCA_964471015.1 uncultured Pirellulales bacterium
GTTCCCTAAATTCTCCAAAAAAATTGCCTCTTTGGCCTGGCCCTACTCCACGATATTCATATTATAACAGCTCACACAGAATTCGCAAGCAAAATCCAGCCGGAGCCAACCCGCACTCCAAGCATTCCCAAGCCCAGACGAAACCGTTCACGTCCAGTGCAAAAGAATGTTTCCGGTCAGCTTTGATAATCCGATATTTGCACTTCCTTAGCAGCTGAAAAGGAGCAAAAATAAAAAGGCCTGTATAAACAGGCCTTTTTAATGCGAGGCTTTCCTCCGCCGGTGCCGTAAGAAAGCTTTTGAAGAAAACCCATTATTTCTACGTGGGTAATCGTTGCTTGTGTCCGAAAGTCCTATCGAGTAGGCGTTTCCGACCCATCAAGGCCTGATTTCCCTGAATATTGGGTATCGGTTTTTTCAAAATCACACTTTCTATACGAACACTGCAGAGGTCAGCCTGCAATATCCCTTATACCAAATTCCGAAACAAAAATCAATAAAAATATCAGCCATTGCCAAATAACGAACCAAGCGTTTCTAATTGAAATTTCGGATTTTCGGCCGGTTTTTCTACAATAAAATCGGGATTTGTCATTAGAAAATATCGAGAGCAGAGATGGAAATAAAACACACCAATTACAAGGTTCGCAATTGTGCGCCGGTGGATTCGGTGAGGCTCTTTACGATGTCGGCTTCAAAACGGTCAACCGTTTCGTGGGTCAATGTGCCGTCCTGGTCTCTGAATCGCAGCGTAAGGGTAAGGCTTTTTTTGCCGGATGGGATACCCTTGCCGCGGTATATACCGACAAAGCGAACATCTTCCAGTTCATCCGGTGATTTTTTATTCACTGCTTCGGCAATATCAGCCCAGCGAACCTGTTCGGCAATAACAATCGAAAGGTCTCGCTCTATAGCAGGGAACTTCGGGACAGGCTCGACTTTTACGGCACCGGTCTGTAGAGCTGAAAGCAGTTCAAAATCCAGCTCGGCAGCAGACGGCGTTACGTCCTTGAAGTCAAATTTATCTTTGACCGCCTGAGAAACAACCCCCGCCACACCGATGAGCTGGGAGTTTACTATGATTTGTGCGCCGGTTTGTGCCCAAAGCAGGCCGGCAGGTTTGAAAACCACCCCGGCATCTCTGTTGATACTCTTTATCAGACCATCAATCACACCACGCAAGACCGAGAAGTTACTATCACAAGCAATCGCCAGTTTAGTTTTTTCAATCGGCAAGGTGTCGGCTTTGGCGGTCGGCACAAAAGTATCGGCGATTTCAAATATTCTGCAGGGGGTATTTTTGGCGTTGAGGTTGGTCTTGAGAACAGCAATTAAAGAGGGCAGAAGCATCTGACGGAGCAGATTGGCGCTTTTTCTGGATACATCCTTTACGCCCAAATGCTCGGCGGAGCCTTCGGCTGCGAACAGTTCAGCAACGGAATCATCAATGAAAGAAACGTTAATCGTTTCGTAAAAACCACAGCCATTAAGATATGTTCCTGTGGACTCGGCCAGCTTCTGGCGAGAATCGACGGGGACGACCTGAATCTGAATTTTCTGCTCCGTCGGTATCCTGTTATAGCCATACACGCGTGCGACTTCCTCTATCAAGTCAACCTCACGATAAATATCGCTGCGCCACGAAGGGACGGTACAAGTTATCTCGATACTCGATGCTCGATGCTCGATACCCATCTGTTGTCCGTCTTTTGTTCTCCGTCCTCTGTCCTCTGACTTCTGACTTCTGTCCTCTGACTTCAGTCTGGGCTTGAAACTTAATCCCGACAGAATCCTTACCACTTCTTCAGAGGGTATTTCAATACCAAGCACTTTGCTCAAACGTGCAAGCCGCAGCGTTACCTCTTTTTGTGCCGGCTTTTTCGGATAAACATCAATCACGCCTTTAGCGACTTTTCCGCCGGCTACCTGTGCAATCAATTGAGCGGTTCGTTTCGAGGCCCAGTCCACCGTCTCGATATCCACAGTTCGTTCGAATCGAAAAGAGGCCTCCGAAGGCAGGGAAAGTTTGCGAGAGGTTCTGCGCACACTGACGGGGTCAAAATATGCATCCTCTAAAAGAACTGTCTTAGTCGTCTCGCTTACCTCGGCATCGGCCCCGCCCATAACACCGGCTATTGCCACAGGGCCTTGCGGGTCAGCAATAATTAACATATCAGCAGCGAGCTGGCACTTCGAGCCATCGATGCTGATAATCTGCTCGCCGGCTTTGGCTTTCCTGACTATTATTTTGCCCTGATTTATTTTTTCATAGTCGAAGGCGTGTGGCGGCTGGCCGGTCTCTATCATCGCATAGTTGGTTGCATCAACGACGTTATTGACGCTCCGCAGGCCGACCGCTTCGAGCCGCTTTCTAAGCCAGTCCGGCGACAGCCCAACTTTTACGCCTTCGATAATCCGGGCGGTATATCGGCCGCACAAATCCGGCTCTGCAATCTCGACGGTGGCAAGCTCAATAACGTCTTCGGCTGATTCGTCTAATTCAACCGCCGGCACCTTTAACTTTTTGCCGGTAGCAGCGGCTAATTCACGGGCAATACCTACAAAACTGAGGCAATCGCCGCGATTGCTGGTTATCTCAACATCGATTACGACATCATTATCAAATCCGCCTTCGCCAAGGCTACGGCGGACAGGGGATTTGATGCCTTCGCAGGGCAGGCCAAGGTCGCTTAAAATCTCAGCGATTTTCTCAGCGGCCAGGCCAGTCTCGATATAATCACTTAACCAGCTCAATAAAATTTTCATAACGGTAATACCTTAACTTCCAGATGCCCTGCTGTCAACAACAAGAACCGAAAGCCCCTTATCGTTTAGCCCTGCCACCTGTGGGCAGGGTTCTTTGTCCTATGCGTTCGAAATGTCCGACCTATCCGAAAGCCCACCGCTTTATCCGCCTGTGGCGGGTTTCTTTCCTATCCCAAATCGCGTGTATTTTATTCCTTGACAAGTAATACCGGAAAATGGTATAAGTACAAAATAAAGGGCTGTTTTTTTAAATTGATTGGAGTGAACATATATTTCGCAAGCTTACCTGGACGAGTGATGTCAATCATATAGTGATGAAAAGTTCAGTAAATTCGCAAAAAAAGAGGGGAACAACGTTTTTAACGTCGGCCGTATTGCTGACGTTGCTATGTCTGAGCCAGGGTGACGTCTGGAGCTTTACGACTTATAAGGCGGACCCAACATGGAGAGTAGATGCAAGATGTTTTTTAGATGGACCATCGGGTGCATTTGATGATATAGCAGTCAAAGATCCATCCATTGTATATTCCGGGGGCAAATATCACCTCTTTTACACCGGACGTAACAGTAGTATGTGGCGTATGGGTTATGCTTCTGCAACATCAATTGCCGGGCTAAAGACTGCAACTCATACTTTTATGAGCTCACTTGACGGCGGCTCCTATTTTTGCGCGCCGCAGGTATTCTGGTTTGAAGCAAAAGGCAAATGGTATTTAATTTACCAGAGCGGATTAGGGGCGACTTTTTCGACCAATACAGATGTTGGCAATCCGAGCGGATGGGCTGCTGGACAATCGATGGGGTTTTACGACGGTATTGATTTCTGGTGTATTTCTGACGGCAATAATGTTTATTGTTTCTATTCGCCAATGGACGGCTCACATACGATTAAAAGACGCAGCACAACGGTTGCGAATTTCCCATACGGTTGGTCGTCAGCGACAGTTGTAGCTACAAATACCTTCGAAGCGCCATCCGTATATAAAAATAAAGCGGATGGAATGTATTATATGATGGTCGAAGATATGGGAGCAACCAGATGGCAGGAATTATGGACTGCAAGCAACCCTGGCGGTACGTGGACAAAAGTTTCCGAGCAATGGGCTCATCCAAACGACCTGATTGACAATGCAGATCATTGGACAGATCAGGTTTCACACGGTGAAATACTCCGCGCAGGAACGGATGAAAGAATGGAAATCTACGATATAGATCGCTGTGAGATTCTCATCCAGGGAGTAGTGAATGGAGATTATGGAGACTACGGTAACATCCCCTATGACCTTGGGATTATACGGCAGTGTCCTGCGGGCCCGGGTGATTTAGACGACGATTGCGATGTTGATTTTGCGGATTTTGCAATTCTTGCCTCGCAGTGGCAACAGCCGCCCGGTACACCTTCTGCGGACATCGCACCACCTGGCGGTGATGGGATAGTTAATATGAATGACCTTGGCTTATTGCTGGATAGTTGGCTTTGGGGAAATTAGTATTGCCAGCCGAATTCGACCCCACCACCTTCACAGAAGCACTGTTCGCATAATTAAGATGAAAAAACCTCCTGTCTCTTTTCCCCCTCTATTTTAAATCGCACTTGCTTTTTATATGGAATTGGTTATCTTAACTTTATCAAGGAGCTAAAAATGTGCAGAAACGAGCAATTAAAAACAAAGATTCCCGTTATAGGATAGGAGGACAAGAAATGATTCAGGCGAAATGTCCTTCTTGTAAAAAGATGTTCACGGTACGTATCAACAGGATGGGCAAAAAAGTGCGGTGCAAGTTCTGTGGAGAAAGGTTCGTGCTTGGAGGAACCCCCAGTTCTTAACTTGCTGTTGCTGCCTTCTGCTCGGATACCGTTCTACTCGTATGCCTTCGGCATATGCATAAACATCTTTCATAAACCAAAAGTGGGATCAAATGTTGTTAAGAAATTCTCAATTCCTGAAGCTGATATAATGAAGATAGTTCTTATGTACTCTTGGTCTAAGATTTTTGAGAAAGAATCTGTAGTACTTGAGTCTTTCATTGAATGCTTTAGCCCTGGAGATAAATGATACTGGTAATAAATCCAATCCCTCTCAACTAGGCTTTCATCTATAAGTTCTATTTTTCCGTCATGAATATTAGAATGGCTAATATCACTGTCGCTTGTCCATAATTTAGCCGTTGTAAAAATAGCTGGCATAAAAAACAGTTGGTCGCCAGAAAAGGGGTGCTTCTCTGCAGCTAAATCCATAAAGCCATTTAGTCCTCGACAAACCTGTAATGCAGCGTTTTCTATGGCATCATTTTCTGACCTGCTTGATTCGCCTTTTGTACTGTGATTTTTTAGTACGACTCCAATATGAAAAGTTGTATTTGGGTTTATTTCACCCCATACCGTTTTGGGAGATATTAAAGCTCGCCGCGAGATAGCAACTCCTGGATTTTTTTTGAAAGCCAAAGAATCCATAACAAACTTTTCAGAGGTTCGGTTTCTTAATTCATAAGGAGCTCTTATGAAACACCAATTACTAAATTTAGGGTCAACGCGTTTGCATTCAGCAATTAGGAAGAGACTTAAATATTTCCATTTAAGAATAAAATCTATACACGTATGTTTTCCTTGTACCTCAACAGGGTATTCAGCTGCCTCAAAAACCCAGTTTGTTTTTTGTTGATAATAACTCTCTTTAATAAATTCAAGAGCACTGTATTGGAATCCATATCCATGAGAATTAAGGACTTTATTAAATGAGTCCTTGAGCTGCTTCCCTTGTTCAGGTTGCTTGTCATTATCAGTCATCCTTCACCCCCTTCTTCTTCGTAGCTTTCTTTTTCGATTTTTTTGTTTTCTTCGCCATTTTTCCACTTTCAAAATATGTTTAACGGTAAAAATTAATCCGCTAAGATTTTTGCACATATTTTCCAATTATTTACAGCTTCGTTTATAGTTCTACCCCTTTCTGATATCGTTTTTTCTAAAAATTCTCCACTAGCAGTCCAAGATTTGCCTTCACCTATAATAGTTATTTTGCAATCTATACAACTAACGGATACTTCCTTTTCAAATCGCTGAATTGCCATTTTATTAACCCTTAATATACGTTTAACGGTAATTTTTAGGAGATGCTCGCCCTTCCATCACAATTAACCTACGACACCGGAACACAAAATCAATTAAATATTATCGCTTTAGCTTCCTTCTATTTTACCCCATTTTCAAACCCCGTCAACATCTAAGATTACCCCGCAATTTATTGCGCTTCCGCTTTTAGAAGCCCCCGCGGCGAGCGGAAACTTGCCCGGCGTAGTCACAGACGAAGACGGGTCAATCAAAACCGCATATAGTCACGAACTAAAGTCCATTTTTTCAAATTTCCTTTTAACCCTTTTGCTCTAACGACTTAGCCAAAACCATACCCCCTAAAACACCGTTATTTTCAACCAAACGCGCATGTCCGTTTTATTTTAGGAAGGAGGTCTTTTACCTCTTTAGAGGAATTTCCAATGATCGATAATAATCATTTATCAATAATCAATAATAAGCGTCACTCCCTCTCCCCAAACTTCTCCTCCACCCCACCTATACGCCCTTCTCTCCACCAACCGCAAAGTCCGATAATGTTGTATTTTAACCATCTTAACACAACATATAGCACCAGTGGCAATAGGGGTAGAATCAATCAAAATAACAAAATTATGCAAAACAAAGCCAATTTTCAAAAAAGTCAAATGTTTATAACCGCAATTATGACAATGAATTATAACGAAAAATTAACGATGGACACTTGGTCAAAACAAACCCAATCAAACCCAAATTTACCCGCCGTAGCATTCCTGTCTGCCATAGCCCTTTGGCGACGGCGGAAGCGAAGGCGGGCAAAGCCAAATTTTGGGCTTTTGTCTTTTTGGTTTTTGTTTATAATACGGCAATTGACCGCTTTCGATAATTTCTTGTCCACCTGTGGCGGAAAGGAGAGCTATTATGGCAAAACGCAATGCAGCAAAACTAATAGTCATCGGCTTAATTGTGAGTTTATTACTCGGCGGCTGCGTGGAACGGCGGCTGACAATCAATACAGAGCCACAGGGAGCGATAGTGGCATTAAATGATGAGGAGATAGGCATCTCGCCCGTTACGGTCTCGTTCGAGTGGTATGGCGATTATGACGTGAGAATAAGCAAAGAGGGGTTCGAGACCTTAAAGACCCATCGCAAGTTAAAAGGGCCGTTGTATGACCGCTTTCCGTTTGATTTCTTTGCCAGCTGTCTGTATCCAAAGAGAATCGTGGACTCTTATGAATGGACGTTTACTCTTGCTCCACAAACACAACCAAATAGAGAGGAATTAATCCGGGACGCTCAAAAACTGAAAAAACAACTTTAACCACGAATTCCTTCGGCTCCTTCGACTGCGCTCAGTCCTAGGGACTTTTAACGGAGGACAAGTTTCGCGGGAATGACATTATAGCAGGTTTTCGCTATACCAGTTTATAGCTTTTTGTATTGAACTATTGATTGTATCGGCTAAAATCTCTATAATAAAAACGAAATAAGAGATTCCTCGCTGCGCTCGGAATGACATTTGTGTTTGCTGAAAGGTGGTATATGGCTATTCTGAAACTGGATAAACACGATGAAGAGAAAGAAATTGAATTTGAATTAGATTATCTTACATCCTTAACCACAACAGAGCGGCTCCAAATGATGTTCCAGAAGACAGAGGAAACGCTGAGCTTACTTAAAAGAAATGAACACAGAAAAACTACTGAAATCATTAAAAGAGAACCGGGTTAAATTTGTTATAATTGGTGCCACCAAAAACGCTAAACAAATCGTAGAATAAGATTATCACGATGCCAGTCGATGGCTTTTCGCAGGCCGTTTATAGCATATAGCAATTGAGAGCGGCAGAGGATTAGGGTTTGGCTGGGAAGAAGTAATCTCGGAGGCGTTCCCTAAATCGCAGCGAGCGGTACTTTTTGAATAACAGCACCGAAACAATCGCTGAAATGCAAATTGAAACAACGTAGAGAAGGCGTATCCGCCACTTCTCAAGTCTAAACCCAGGCTGGTCATCCCGATAAATCTGCAACATCTCCCGGCTTTCCAGATATGTTATCTCGCCGGATGCATAACCTTCTCTAAGAGCGCCGACCAAGTCTTGCTCCGATGAATAATCATATATCCGAGGGACAAGGCTGTCCAAACCTCGTACGAGCATTAAGGCAAGAGATGCAATAAAAAGAAAGGCTATCCCGTACTCGATGCAAGTAAAAGCACGAACGAAAAGGGATTTGACCATTTTTTGTCCTTTTGAGGAACCTAAAAGAGCAAATAAAGAGCAAATGAAGCATTATAAATTCACACAGTTGTGATTCAAGGCAAAAAAAAAGTATCAGGGACAAGTGGGAATGACATTATAGCAGATTTTCGCGATACCAGTCTATTGCGCGTTTGAGGCCTTGCTTGAATGGTATGGTGGGTTTGTATCCGATTGCTTCTTCAGCGAGGGTGATATCTGCAAGTGAGTGCTTTACGTCACCGGGGCGCGGGTCGGTGTAGATTGGCTTAATATTCCTGCCAAGCAATTCATTAATCACATCGATAGTCTCATTAACGGTTACAGCCTGGCCGCAGGCGATATTTACAACCTGGCCGGCGGTGTGCTCAACCCTCGCAGCGAGCAGGTTGGCTTCGACGACATTATCAACATAGGTGAAATCCCGGCTTTGCTCGCCGTCGCCAAAGACGGTCGGTGGTTTGTCTTTTAATATAGCAGTTACAAAGGCCGGTATGGCAGCCGCATATTGGCTTGTCGGATCCTGGTGCGGACCAAAAACGTTGAAATACCGCAGTGAAATAGTCTCAAGGCCGAAGACCCTGCAAAATACTCCAGCATAGTATTCGCCGGCAAGTTTAGCGGCGGCATAGGGCGAAAGGGGCTCAGGCTGCATCGTCTCAACTTTCGGTAGAGTCGGTGTATCGCCATAAGCTGAGGAGCTTGACGCATACACAAAGCGTTTTATGCCGGCATCGCGAGCAGCTAAAAGAAGTGTGAAAGTCGCATCAAGGCAATGTTTGTGTGTGGCGGCAGGGTCATCAACGCTACGCGGCACGGAGGGTAAAGCACCCTGGTGTAAACAGAAATCAATATCCTTCATACAGGTGCGGGCGATTTCTTCATCACCCATATCGGCTTCTATAAATTCAATCTTATCCGAGAGGGCGGCAAGATTGCTTCTTTTGCCTGTGAGGAGATTATCAACAACCCTTACGAAACAGCCCTGTGAGACGAGCTTTTTGCAGATGTTCGAACCAATAAAACCGGCTCCGCCGGTTACTAAAAACTTCTCCATCAAAGAATCCTTTCATAAACTCGTGGTTGGTATCACGCAGCTCATATTTGAGGTTCGATTCACAATTCACGTGATAGGTATCACTCAATTAAATTGAGCCGGCAAGCTGCAATTTTTGGTATTTCTGGTAAGATTTAAATTGCTCATGGAAATAGCCGCCTTTCATAGCCTTTACGCCCAGGAGCACACAGCCAATTACTGCAGCATCTACTTCTTTCAGCTCGCGAATAGTCCTTTGCGCAGCACCTCTTCTTGTAGCGGCGGCATTGAATACCAAAACTGTACCATCAGCGAGTTTCGCCAGTATCTTGGTAGCACTCACCAGCAATACCGGCGGGCTATCAACTATAATATAATCGTAGTTCTCACGCTGCTGTTCAACCAGCTGTTTCATTTGCGTCCCGCCGAGTAACTCTGCCGGATTAGATGGTAACGGCCCTGAATCGATTAGACTAAATCCCTCGATGCCGCTTGGTCTTATAACTTCCTGGTAACCGCACCGGCCCACAAGCAGAGTGCTCAATCCAAATTCAGCCTGCTCTGCTTCAACTGCTTGCCTTGGAAATATCGTAGATAGAGCCGGCTGCCAAAAATTAGCATCTATAAGAAGGACTTTCTTATTTTCAGCAACAAAAGTCGTCGCAAGATTAACCGCCACAGAAGTTTTGCCGTCCCCTGCCGTACCACTGGTAACAAGCAAAACCTTCAAAGATTCCACAGGGCCGGACAGCTTTAAATTAGTCCGAAACATCCTGTAGGATTCACTTATAATAGAGTAAGGTGCCTGGCGGACAACATGACAAAGGTCAATATCCCGAACCTGTTCATCTTCGTCTGCATCGGGAACGATACCCAAAAGCGGAATGTGCAGATACCTAACTACGTCCTTCGGTGTCCGGACGAGGTCGTTGAGCAGTTCGATAAAGAAAGCAAGGCCCACGCCAAGCATAAGGCCCAATGCCGTTCCACCAGGAAAATAAAATTCCCATCTCGGAGAACTTACTCGCAGCGGCACCGGAGCAGAACCGACAAATTGCACCTTTGGTGTTTCAGGGTCCTCGAGCACCATCTTCAGTTTCTCAAGTTGCTCTTTAACCGAATCAAGCATCTGTTTTCGTTCATCCCTTATACTCGCTCGCTGTTGGTATTGTACACGGGCCAAATCGAGGTCTCTTTGTTTTGCCTCTGCCTCCTGTCGCAACCTTTCCAATTCTGCAAACCTTTGCTGCAACACAATTAGATAGTCCTGACCATCTTTAAAATTTGCCTGTCGAGTTTGTTCTGCTATTTCCGCTCTTCTGATTCGTCTTTTTTCTCTGATTTCGTCTATCAGCTGCTGTATTTGACGCACCGCTCGGTGATTTTCACCAAACTTCGTGAGTATGCTTGCAAGTTCCGATTCCCGGAAGGCAAGCTGCTGGGTAAGCATAGTCACAGTGGGGTCACCTTCTATCATATTTTCGACCTGCTCATTAACAGCACCTGTCGCCAACTCTTCAAGATTTCCTATACTGGCTTGAATTTGCTTTATTTCCAGAATCAAATCATTTTGCGTAAGTTCCAAACTGTTTAGTGTTAAGGTAACTGTATGCTGGAATTGCTGGCCTTGGTATTCTTCAAGGTCGGTTAAACCCCATCTTTCACGCACTTCAGCCAATGCCCTTTCGGAGGAATCCAAATCTCTTTGAATATTATCTCGCTGGTCCTGAAGCCTTGCCAGCTTCTCAGCGATGTCTCCCCTTTTTGTACTTCGCTGGGAAGTAAGAAACAAATCCACCATTTCGTTCACTATCAGGGCCGACTCTGCTGCATCCCCGCAAGTCATCGACAGGACAATATAATCACCATCTCTTTGGGCAGAAGCACTGAAGTTGTCTTCCAAATTGCCAAAGGCTTTTACAATACTTCTTTCTCTAACCTTACCAAAGCGCTTAAACCATTTGGTTTCTCGGATTTTGTCTCTGTCAATCAATCTTTGCAGAGTACTCTGCTGAGTTATAAGGGCAGCCATTGACACACGATAACCGTATTGAATATCCTTGGCTACCTGACCTCCTGCGATGGTCATAGGGTCTTTTTCCACAGGCGGCAACACTCTAATAAAGGTTCGGGCTGTATATTTCGGAGCATATCTCCTTAAGAAATGCCAGCTCACGCCGCCGACTATCAAACCCAACATAGTCAGAGAAACCATCAGCAATATATGCCGACGCAATATTCCAAAAACTTCCTTCGGAGTCAGCGCAGCGGCAGCCGGCACCGGTCTGGTGCCGGCCAGCCTTGCCATTCTGTTGACAGCGATTTGTTTTTGTTCTACCATCTTAATTTCCAACTCGACGTTTAGCACATCCCGCACCCATTGAATTTAGGCTCACGCCTAATAGGTGCGGGGTTCGCTATTCATTATTCTCTGCCCGGTGCGAAAGACGTTCAATAGCGGCCTTTATTTCCCCACTAGTTGTCTCCGACAATTCATCTGCTCCTATTTCCAATGCCTGTTTATAAGCGGCAAGGGCCTCATCTACAGAGCCAAGTCCTTCCTTTATCATACCTAAATGCTCATACACCTCCGCCGGTGCAGAGACTTCACTCTGCTCGTACTGTTGTAAAGCAGAGTGCAGAAATTCGGCTGCCTCTGACAATCTGCCGTTTTTATACAATATGTAAGAATAAGTATCCAAGAAGCCAGGGTTGTTCGGCCTTGCTTCGTAAGCCTGTTTTGAATACTCGAGCGCTTCGTCCAGCCGTACATTTCCTTCGGCTAACATATACGCCAAATTATTCAGGACATTTGGATTATTCGGCATTTTAGCCAACAAACTTTCATATTCAGTGATAGCTTTTTTAAGATAATTGTTATCGGAAGTTTTGTTATAAGCCAAAGTTAAAACTTCCGCTTTTTTCACTATGTAATTAACTCTATACGGGCTGTCAGGTCCTATTATCTGCAGGCATTTGTCGATATAATCTGCTGCATTGTTGTACTCACCGTTAATCTTCTTCAAATTAAACATAGCCATATTAGCTACAAGTGAATCAGGGTTGGTTTCAAGCCTTTCTTTGCAGTACATCAGGACCTCTTCCGCTCCGAGCAGCACGTACATTCTTTGCAAAATATTAGATGCCAAAATCTCATCTGTCCCCGCTTTGTCAACAGCTTTTCGGAGATACTGTATAGCGGCTTCCTTGTCGCCAAGCTTCAATTTTGCCTCAGCCATTTTGACAAAAGCTACGGGGGCAAAATCACCGTCAACATATTTTCCAGCCTCTTCAAAGAACTTATCCAACTTCCCGCCTACTATTAGTGCCCACAAATATCCCTCAAGCGCCGCTGCGTCCCCGGCGCCATTCTCCTCCTTAGCTTTCTGCCACGCTTGCTTGAATAATTGTTCCGCCCTGTCCACTTCACCTTCTGCTATAGCAAATGTCCCCGCTCGGTTGTGCCAGTACACGCTATCAGGGAATTTTCTAAGAGTCTCATCGTAGAAACTTTTTAATGCTTCTTTTCTGCCAAGCCGAAAATAAACCTGCTCAAGCAGCATTCTGGCCTGTATAGGAGCTTGCGGGTGGTCAACCGTGCCTTCAAGTTCGGTTATAGCATCCTCATGCCGGCCCGCTCGCTGATAAGCCTTTGCCAGAGAAATCCTGGTGAGAGGCTCATCTAACAACGACTTGCTTCTTTTGAGGTCAATGATTGCTTGGTCATAATTTGCCGTCAAAAGATTTATTTCCCCTCTCAACCGCCAAGCCGTTGCGTTGTCCTGAGAAATCTCAAGATTTCGATTTGTCAGTTCCAAAGCCTTTTTTAGCTGCCCCTGTTTCATTGCCAACCATGCCTCAAGCAGCAGCGATCTGGGCTCATCCGGGAACTTTTCCTTAAAGCTTTGCAATCTGTATTCGGCCTCTTTGATAAGACCAATCTTAAGAAAAGTCTGAATTTGAAAAAGATGGTTTTCTAAGGTGTCTTCAAGTGACAAAAGTTCTTCAGAGTATTTCTTTACAGCTTCCTCATCGGCTGTTTTTTCTGCAATAAGCAAAAGACCTTTGACCGTGTCATTGTCTTTTTGTTCAGTTTGATACAAGTGCTCCAAGACCTTTCTGGCATCCTCAAATCGGCCTGCCTGAAAATAATGGACCCAGAGCAATTTTTGGTCTTCCGATTCCTGCAGCAATTGCTTAGCCTTTTCCTCCTGCCCACTGGCCCGAAAGTATTCTGCATAGTTAACAAGCACTACTTTGTTGTGCGGGTCTATCTCCATGGCTTGCTCGAAAGACGAAGCCGCAATAGCAAACAATGCCTCCCTGCGTTCCACATCCCTTTCCTTAGAAGCCAGTTTCGTTGCCATCCTCCCGAGCAGCACAGCGTTCTGCATACTCGGAGCGGTTCTCTGCAGTTTCTGGCGAATCGCCAATGCGCTCAACGGCTGTGTCGTGACTATATATTCGGCGTAGAAGCTGATTAACTCTAAATCATCTACGTTCAGTGCTATTGCTCTGTCCAAAGCGCTCCTGGTTTCAATTATCTGGTCAGATGACACGTTGTCGCCGAGCTTTTCACTACGCCGGTATAGCACAAACGCCAAATTTCTTGCGATAGTTCTATCAAATGGATTCAAAGATGCCGCTTTCTGGGCGTCCTCGATAGATGCGTGCTCGTTTCCAAGAGCAGCATTGGCATTACTTCTTAACATAAAGGCTTTGGAAAAGACAGGCCTTTGCCTCAAACATTCTTCGAGTCTTGCCAATGCTTCTTCGTATTCCCCCTTAGCTATAGCAAGACTGGCTGCGAAAAATTGGCCTTCACAACCATCGAGATTTTCACGTCGAGTTACCTCTGCTATCTGCTCAGCCAGGTCCCAGTCTTTCATCGTAAGTGATATCATAAAAAGATGGTCCGCGGCAACAGCAAGACGCTGCGAATCTGTTATTTCTTCTGTTTCTTCTGTCCGGTCAAAAACCGGCCTCTCAACAGCACCTTCTTGTAAGGCTTCTATTTCACGTCCCTCCGCAAGGCGGGCTCCCAGGACTTTTTTGAATTCTCCAGCTGCTTTGTTCGGCTCGTTATGCTTGCGATAAAATACACCAAGTCTCATAGACTTTTCTATCGGGTCAGCAATACCTGATAAAACCTGCTCTTCTATCTCTTTACGCCTTTGCTGCGAAATTTTCCCAGGCTCAGGCTCAGAGAGCATCTGTTTGTAGAACAGAACTGTTATATTAGCCGGGAAATGTTCCAAAAATCGATTAACTAAATCTTTGGCCTGCTCGGTCTTTCCCTCCACTATGTAATTATCGCAAACAGCAGCGACAGAAGCTTCTTCAATAGAATCAGGTTTCATCAGCAGTAGTTTTTCCACCAACTCGGCTCTGAGCAAGTTATAGCTTTTTAATTCAGCAGTTTGCGATTCAATCACCTCTTCTTTTACACCTGAGGCCCTGCGAAAAGTAACACCCAAATTTTCTACCATTTGCTTTTGTTCTATAGTTCTTTGAAGCCGCCCGATCTTGGCCTGTACCAGTGCCAGGTTGAGTCTAATCGTATTTGGGTCATCCGGCGGCCTCTTGGCCAATTCTTTTTCAGCCTCGTTGAACTGTCCTACGACAATATAAATATTGGTGCGAAGTGTCTGGCTTCTCTCGTTGGTCCAATATTGGCTCTCAAAAAAGTTTACAGCACTCCAGGCTCCGCTATAGCCCCTTAATTTTAACAACACGTCCCCATAATCCAAAAGAGCTTCAGGTTTTGTCTGGGCGATACCTGTCTTGACTGCGCTCTCCAAAAATTCTCTGACCGCGCCAAGTTCAGAAGTACTCTCAAAAATCTTCGCAAGAACGTAAGAAAGCTGTGCAAATTGCTGATCTCTTGGCCAGGGGGGTTCAGGTGGTTTAATCGCTTTAAGTTGTTCGTACGCAGCATACAGCTTTCTAATGGCTATGTTCCTATTCCCCTTCGCAAGCTCAAGCATTCCTTGCCACTTAACAACGTGCGGGTCCTCGCCACTACCAAAAAGCTGTTCAATTTCGTGCACCACCTGCTCAGCGTCTGCCTGCCATTCTTTGCTTTCCGCCTCAGTTCTTACCTCGCAAGGCTCAAGCACCTGCTCGATATAGCAATTTGCAAGAAAAAGATACAATGAGAGTCTATTCATTCTATTTACTCTCTGTTGCGGCCCGGGTTTGTCCTGCGCATTCGGCAATGTGAGTGCGTTCTTGGCTACTTCTATTGCCTTATATATATCCGGCTTTTGCCCATAAATAGAAAACCTTTGATAATGCAAATTGGCCGCATCTATTGCGTAAGCTGCACTTTCCCTGTCCAATTCAACCGCTTTTTCAACTGCCTCTATAGCCTTATCAAGGTATTTGTGGCCCAGCCTTGAATAGAATCCAGCTAACGCCGAAAATGCCAGCGCACTCGAATCAAACTTCTCTACAAGCGACAAATATTCAGGTTCAAGCGAACGAATTTGCTCTGCACCGCCTGCTTGAGCAAGCACAGATTTCATTGTTAGAAGATTAATGTGTGCCCTTACGTCATCGGGTACAACTTCAACTGCCTGCTCTAAAAGTTCCTTAGCTTGCTTTCTGGTTTCATCTCTTTCTTCAAGATTGCCTTTCGAAGCGAAAATTTCTCCTTTTGTGATAATTGCTTGCGCTAAATAGCGGTAGGTATCAACATTAGTTGGTTCAAGTTCTCGCGCCTTTTCCAAATCATCGATTGCCCTTAACAACGAAGCATCTGGGTCAATTACTGCTCCCAGCCTTGCTGTTTCGAGGAGGGCTCTACCCCTAAGCTGATACAAGTATGGGCCCAGCCGTTCCATATCCGCTCCACTTTCCTGCATTCCAGGGAGTTCCCACTTGGCAGTATCTTCCATAAACAGGCCCATGCTCTCTGCGACTTCTATAAATTCCGATGCTTGCGATTCGACCTCCTGCCATTGCCAAACTTGATTCACAGTGCTGTCAGCCATTATGTAAACGTACTTCAACCGTCCAAATCGAGCCTTAATGTTCTTGGGGTCTATCTGGATTATCTTGTTCCAGCACCCGAGGACCTTGCGCCACTGGTCGGTTTCCACATACACATCCACAAGTTTGAAAAGCATCTCTATCTTAAGCACATCGGTCTTCGCCAGAGCAGATGCCTTATAATAACTGCGTTCAGCCCTTTTGTACTCTTGTTCTTTTATCTGTTCATCTATTGCCTTATGAGCTGCTTTTACCGCTGCATCGCCATCTTTGATAAACTTTTCCGGGTTTTGGCTCAAATACAGAAATAGCAAAATAGCACCCAGTACGAAAAAAACAAAAACCACCGACCCAATAAGTGCGACTTTTTTATTCAATCTTCTCTTTGCCATAAATTTCTCCTTCCTTTTATCAAAGTCTGCAAACACAGAGGCTATCTTTTCCACCTGTGCAGGCACTACAGGCGCAGGCAGTTTCTTTTGTTAAATCATGCATCTTTCGGCCCCGCTACCTTTAATTTATTCATCACTAACTGCTCTTCCATTTTTCCAAACGGGCCAATACTCTTTTTCTAAAATGGGCAGGATTACGCTTAAGAGCTTTTGGCTTGCTGCCACTGCTTCTTCTTTGCTCGGGTAAACTTTTACACTCCCCTCCCGCCCCTCCGCACTAAACCTCGTATAAAAAAACTTCCACTCAACCTTGGAGAAGTACGAATACTTGCCGAAAAGATTTTTATTCAGAACTACTCGAGCCTCCTCTCTACTGGCGGCATAACGTCCATTAACACTAAAAAGGTACAGAACCTGAAATTCTGTACTATTTTGCCGGTAATCAGAATCTGCACCGGCAAAAACAAGGTGTCTTGCCGAAATTTCTTTATCGACACCCTCTTTATTTACTTCCAACGACACGCTACTGGATGCCAGTCTTTGATAGCCGACGCCCATATAGCATTCATCCGGCACATGCACCACGCGTGGGTCTGGAAGCTCGTAATAAGTAATGAACAATGAACAATAACGAACAGCACTATCAGCCGGCGCATCGAGGTCCTCCAGAACCCACTGAATATAATCCTCTGTGCCAAGGGCCTCAACAATTTCGTTGTTTTCAATTTTCTCTTTCGATACGACCCTGTAAGGAGCCAATCCTTTTTCTTCCAAAAAATCCAAAGATTTTTTTAAGGGCAATGGTTCCTTTTTTAAGTACACCCCGAAACTTTTTATAGCAATAGACATACCGCTGCCAGCTATTGCAAGCACTGCTGCACATATCAAAAACGCCGGCTGCATATAGTGTTTAATGAACGCGCTACCCGCCATTCTTGTCTGCCCTTTTTCACTTCCGCTATTTTCTTTCATCTATCCGTTGACCACTATAACTATTCACTTACGACGAATCACAATATCCTCGGTAACCGTCTCAGCCTCTTCAACAAACAAACTCGACATAAACCACGCAAGAAAACCATATAAACCAAAAGCTAATGGCAACATCGACAAGCCAAGAATATCATGATAAATACCCTGGGCATACCTTGGGTCTATCAGAACATGAATAAATCCGGTAACCGTAACTCGTATGATGTTGCAAAATATCGCTATCGGTATCGTGCTGGCCAACAAAACGATTCGCTGCCATATAGGTCTGTAGTGCAAATATGCCATAGCAACGCCCAAAGCCAAAAAGGCCATCAGCAATCGCATTCCACTACACGCCTCGGCTACATTAAGTGGAGGTTCCAGCTTTTGGCCCTGATAAACTACATCTATCACCACACCGCTGACCGTAGCTTCCAGCCCGTTAACCAAATTCAGCAAAACGGTAGCAACCCTTGCCGCCAACTGCCGCATCGGCATAGTCAAACTAACATAATATCTCGACGGCAATGGAATAGCAAAGACCAAAAACGCAATGGGAAGCCACGTATATCTGATCAAACGCCATCCACCCAAAAACAACACAATCGCTCCAAGAGTTGCTATCATGCCCAGGGGACGAAAGTACGCATATTGGAAGTGAACTATGTTAAGAGGGTAAAACACAATCCCGCAAATCAGAAAAAACAAACCCAGATAATTCGGTTTGCTTTGAAAGTTCAAAATCTTGCTCTTTGTCTGGTTAATGAAGTATAGACTAAAAAGGGGAATTAGAAAACCATGCGACCAGCTGCTATCAGTAAGCCATCTGTGAACAATAGTCTCAATTTCGTTATAAAAAAGATAGACAAACAATCCTCCAATTATCATCATCTTAACGTAACTATGCACCGGAAGTTCGCTCCAGCTTGTGCGAACCGAGCTCCCATCCCCGGGGGACGGCGTCCCCCCACTTCCCCTTAGGGGCGAATGCCTTTCGTCGCGTTTGCGGTCGTTTCCCACCTGGGAAGGTTTGCAAATGAGGTCCTGGTTCCCTTTTACTTGGGCTGCCCTTTTGCGATTTTCTGCAAAATGGAGTCCTTTTGCAATAGAAGAAGCAATATTGTCCGCCATAACCAAAAGATTCTTTTAAAACCAGTGTGGTATTGGCCTGCGAGTTCCGTAATCTCTATCTCCAAAATTACGGTCGTAAATGAAACCGAAGCCGTAAGTTGCCCTGAAGGCATTTCGCAAAACCGCCCGCCACCTGGCCGTAGGATGTGTGCCGACATTGATAAGGTCGAGCGGTTTAATAAAAAAGTCCGGCTGTTCGCCACTGGCGATTTTATCCAAATCCACCATAACCGTTTCTTCTCTGTTCCTGCTGATTCTCCTTGTCACCTCACAACGTCTTGGCCATGCCAAAGGCCCCAAACCACCCGCTGCAGCCACAGCCATCTTCAAAGTAATTGGTCGGCCATCCATAGGCACAACTCCCTGAAAGTTGGTATTACCGTAAATAAAGTATTCGCCGGTAACATCGACAGGGACATGAATACTATCACCGGGCCTTATAACAATATTATAGCGAGGGTCGCCACTTCGCAACTTATCTGCAGGAATTTCTATAACTCGTGTCTGTACTCCTCCAGTTCCTACCTCATCCCAGCTGAAATCCTCCGGCACTCTTTCCCTAAGCGGCTCGGCTGGTTTCCCGGGCTCGATTGCAGCCTCCGGCTCTGTCGGCCTTGGCCAATCGATTCGAATCGGAACCCATTTGCCATCTTGAAAAATCCACTCAATACGGCCTGTTTTGTCCTCATTTATTGGCGCATCTATTGTCTCGCGACCAGTCGATACAGCTGATGACTCCGGTATATCTTCTGCGTCCGCCGGCGCCTTCTCGTCATCGGCTAATGATTCAAAACCCTCTGGTAAGGCCGCCTCGGCGAGTTCCTTATCCGTTATCATCTCCGCCGAAGCTATAACTAACCCAGCACCGACCCAGTTGGTACTGGGCCACTGCTGTTTCGCTCGTGGCGCTATTATCTCCAGCATTTCTTGTTCAGGTTCGATTAGTTCCTCCAGCTCGACTGGCTCAGCAACCCCTATGTCAACAGGCTCTGTTATTGCTTCTTTGCCCGTAAGGGGACGGGAAACATAAACGTAGCTTGCGTTGAATTGTCTTATTCCGCCTGCTATGGCAATTGCATCGGTCAACCTAAAACTATACCGCGGAATTGCATATCTGCCCGGCCCTGGGACACCGTCACCCCATATTGAAAACGTGCGTTGTTGTGAACTAAGCAGGGTCACGACAACTGATGGCTCTTTCAATATACTCGGCGAAAGGATTTGCCTTATCTCCTCCTCAAGCTGCGATTCAGTCAAACCTGCCGCCTCAGCCACCCCAACTTCCGGTATGGATATCTTGCCGGTTTCGGTAACCGCATAATCGTTTTCAAACGGTACTCCCTCTTGAAGCAGTTCGAAAATGGATATTCTCACAACGTCGCCCGGATTAAACACATAGTCAGTTTCATAAGCTATAACGTCTATTGGTCTCGGCTCTTCCGCTCCCTCCCAAACCGACGGGATCTCTTCTGCCACACCCAATGAATCCAGTATCACATTCACCGCCGGAACAGGACGAAACCTGCCTACTTGCATGGGGTCAAAAAACTTATTACCACAGCCGGCGAAAAACAGAAGACAGAAGGCAGAAAACAGAAGATAGACCCGATTTCGACTCGCTTCGCCGAGGCGAGAATTTGACTTCTGACCCCTGCCTACGGCTTGGGTTCCCGCTTTGCGGGGTCCCACTTGCAGGGGCGGGATTCTGACCTCTGACCTCTGACCTCTGACTTCTGATAGTGGGTTCATCTCACTAACATCCCAAAAAACAGTCCTATGGACTCCTTACGGAGAGCACTTGGCCGAAGTAACTTATGCACTTATAATCGGTTTAACGCGTTGTTGGCTTAACTTTTTTAACTGCCATAAGGCCAATATTACAAAGAAATTAATAGTGTATGCCGCGTATTCCATCTCCTGTCCCGCCTTACATACCACAAGATACGCTTCACGCTTTTTTCTGTCACAACTATAGGAGCGCAAAGCAGTTATGAGAGTTCGCATTTGGGGGCTATTGCAGGATGGAGTCCATAAAACTAACAGGCTTCGCTGGTTTAACCCACAGAATGGCTTCTCGCCCAGCCCTTCCGAAGGGCGGGGCTCGCTTTCTACAAAACAATCCATAATTTGACTATACCGCTTAAATACAGGATTTGTTCGCTGTGGCACGGGCTTCCAGCCCGTGAAAACACGGCCAAGATGGTCGTGCTACAGCCCGATAACTATCGCAATACCAGTATAGATGAAAGGACCATAGCTCTCGGCCCCCGCACCTATTTTTAGAATTGACCATCAAATAATATCAAAAAGCATCGTTTGTAAATTCGACGCCCAGCTAATAATAGACCGTCAACTCTCAAAATAGGTGCGAGGTTGGAGACCCTACGGCTTCCCCGTCGTCTCACATTTCAATTTCGCAAGCTGCTCCATCAAAGCATACCTTTGGGCTGCATCGCTGCTGGCAAGCTTGAGCAATTCCGCCGCTGCTTCCGGTTTCGATTGCTTTAACGTACGATAACGATTCTCGCTGTAGGCATACTCTTCGAAGTCAAGCGTAGGAGTCTTCGAATCAAGCTGTAGCGGGTTTTTTCCTTGTTCTTTAAGTTGCGGGTCGAACCTATACAACGGCCAATGGCCACAATCAACGGCCTTTTTCTGCTCTTGATAGCCCGCTGTCATATTGATACCGTGAGCGATGCAATGCGCATAGGCAATTATAAGCGAAGGGCCGGGGTAGCTTTCCGCCTCGATAAACGCCTTCACCGTATGGTTCGGATTTGCACCAATGGCGACCTTGGCAACATAGATACTGCCATAAACAATAGCCATAAGGCCGAGGTCTTTCTTAGGGCTTGGTTTTCCAGCCGCTGCAAATTTGGCCACCGCCGCCCTCGGTGTAGACTTCGACATCTGCCCGCCTGTATTGGAATAGACCTCTGTATCCAGGACAAGCATATTGACATCAGCGCCACTGGCGAGAACATGGTCCAGCCCACCATATCCGATATCGTAGGCCCACCCATCGCCTCCAAGCGCCCATACGGATTTGCGGACGAGATAATCTGCAACTTCCAATAACTGCTTACAATCTGCACAATTGCTCTCTTTGGGTTCCCGCAAAACGGGGTCCCTGCACTGCTCTTTGAGTCTATCCACCCGTGTCCGCTGTTCTTCAATAGCAGCTTGTAGTGGTTCATTGGCCAATGTAGCTGTTCGGATTTCCTCTGCCAGCTTAGCATCAACGCAGCCCTTTTCTGTCACCCTGGCCAGCGAGTGGAGTGCCCGTTCTTTGAATTTGTCGACCGTCAATCGCATACCCATAGCAAACTCTGCACTGTCCTCAAACAAGCTGTTGCTCCAAATAGGTCCCCTGCCATCGAATCTCTTTCCATAAGGCGTTGTTGGCAGATTGCCGCCATATATCGAGGAACAGCCTGTAGCATTTCCAATCATAGCCCTGTCCCCAAAGAGCTGAGTAAGCAACTTTACATAAGCAGTTTCTCCGCATCCGGCACAAGCACCGGAATACTCAAACAAAGGCTGAATTAACTGGCTGCCCTTTACGGAATCGAATTTGAAAAGTTTCGGGTCTGTGTTCGGAATCGAGAGGAAGTATTTATAATTTTCGCGCTCGCTGCTGCGAATCGGCTCCTGCGGCACCATATTGATTGCCTTTCGGCCTGTGGGCTGCTTGTTTTCGTCCTTCTGCTCCGCGGGACAATTAAGCACGCAGGCAGCACAACCGGTGCAGTCTTCCGGTGCCACCTGAACGGTAAATTTCATACCGGCAAAATCTTTGCCTTTTGCATCTGTACTTTTGAGCGTTTTCGGAGCATCTCTGAGGTATTTTTCATCGTATGCTTTTATCCTTATAGCAGCATGTGGACAAAGCAAGGAACACCTGCCGCATTGAATGCAAATGTCCGGCTCCCACTGTGGTATGTTCACAGCGACGTTACGCTTTTCATATTGTGTGGTGCCGGTCGGAAACTTACCATCGGCCGGCATTTTGCTCACCGGCAATTTATCACCACGAAATGCAATAAGCTCGCCGGTAACCTCCCTCACAAAATCAGGTGCATCCTCCGGAACCGGCGGACGCATCTTTATTTTACTGGTAACCTTATCAGGAATTTTAACCTCATAAATCTTTTCCAGAGCACCATCAATGGCGGCATTATTCATCTCAACGATTTTCTCTCCTTTTTTACCGTAGGTTTTTTTAACAGCATCCTTGATGGCCTTAACAGCGGCATCCTGCGAGATAATATTGCTTAT
>CAYYFT010000008.1:0-20434 GCA_964471015.1 uncultured Pirellulales bacterium
CAAGGTGATTGTGGGGCCTTACAAGGTGCTTGAGAATATAAAGCACGACCAGAACGTTCAGGACGAGCGAGAAGTGGAAGCCAAGAAAAAAGAAGAAGAAAAGAAAAAAGCAGAAGAGAAGAAGGCGGCTGAGAAAGGCGAAAGCGACAGCAATGAAACAGCGAGCAAGTGACAACAACGGGGTTATTATTCAACTGCGAGGCGTGAAGCGAGTTTACGAAGTGGGGGTGGACGAAATACACGCTCTTGACGGGGTGGACATTGAGATACGAGAAAACGAATACCTTGCGGTGATGGGCCATTCGGGTTCCGGCAAAAGCACGCTTATGAACGTTTTGGGATGCTTAGACAGGCCAACCGAAGGCAGCTATGAGTACGGGGGTGAGGATGTAACAGAGATGGAGGACGCAGAGCTGGCGAGGATACGCAACGAGAGGATAGGGTTTGTGTTTCAGTCGTTCGAGCTTTTACCACAAATGAGCGCGATTAAAAACGTGGAGATACCGCTATTATATTCGAGGTTCGGATGGCTCGGGCGAGGAGCGAAGGCGAAGAAGTCTCTGCAGAGGGTCGGACTTGAAGGCAGGATGACGCATCGGCCAAACCAGCTTTCGGGCGGAGAGAAACAACGAGTGGCGATAGCAAGGGCTCTGGTGTGCGAGCCGAGTGTTCTTCTTGCTGATGAGCCAACTGGGAATTTGGACAGCAAGACGACGAAGAGCATAATGGAACTTTTCGACCAGCTTCACCAGCAGGGCCAGACGATAATTATCGTAACGCACGAAGGGGATGTTGCGGGGCACGCAAAGCGGATAATCCGGATGAAAGACGGCAAGATTTATAGTGATATGCCGGCTGAGCGGGACAAGGCGGCAAACGCTTCTTCCGGGGCGGTGCCAGAAGAGGTGCAAGCATGAAGAGGTTGTTGAACGCGCCGCTGCTTTTTTTGCGATTGCTGTATCAGAGCACTTATCTGGCGATTGGCCAGATATGGGCGAAAAAGACGCGCTCGATTCTGACAACGACGGGGATTGTGATAGGCGTGGCGTCGATAACAACCGTAATAGCACTGCTGACAGGGCTGAAGAAGCAGACGCTGGCGGATTTTGAGAAATGGGGTGCAAGAACTATCTGGATACGTCACACGGTGCCGAGGACGGGACCCAAGCGAAAAATAGATTGGTGGAATTTGCGATTCTGGCCTGAAGAGTTCGAAGGCATAATGGAGCGATGCAAGTCACTTGTGAGGTTTTCGCGTATCGCACCGCGGGATTTTTACACACCTTATGTGGTGAGATATGGTAACAAGGCAGTGGACGGCGTCAATGTTACGGGGGTGGACCTCGGCGCAGAACAGATAGTGAATCGGCCAGTGATACTCGGCAGGCCTTTCTCGAAGCTTGACAACAGCGAGGGACGATATGTTTGCTTTGTAGATGTGGTATTGAGGGACAAGCTCGGCTTGGACAAGGACTGCATAGGCGATGTGGTATTGGTGGGCGGAAAAAGTTTCGTGATAATAGGAGTGGTAGATATAGTGCCCGAACAGGCGGCGAGATGGACAGGGGGCGGACAAGGTCTGGAGATGTTTATACCATTTCGGACTTATTTGAAATTAACCGGTGACAGACGTCCTCAGATGTATGCGATGGCAGAGAGCGTATCGACGGATTTGTCGGAAGAGGCGGTCTCGGAGATAAAGTTCTTTATGCGGAGCATGCGAAAGCCTCGCCTGGAGCCGGGAGAACCGGATACGTTTACCGTCCAGTCGGTCCAGTCAAGAGTCGAGCAATTCAATAGAGTCTCGATGATGATGACGATGGTTGCAGGCGGAATTGCGGGCATATCGCTTCTGGTAGGCGGGATAGGGATTATGAATATTATGCTCGTATCAGTATCAGAGAGGACGAGAGAAATAGGACTGCGCAAAGCTGTCGGAGCGGAGAAAAAAGCGATATTAACACAATTTTTGGTAGAGTCTCTTATTCTATGCTTTTTCGGAGGTTTAATCGGGCTTGGATTAGGGAAGTTGCTGACAATGGTGATAGGCAAAGTATCTAAAAGCGAAGTGCTGGCTATGGCGCATATACCATTGTGGACCATAATGATGGCGTTTGGCTTTTGCGGGATAGTGGGGATAGTTTTCGGAATGATTCCCGCGATAAAGGCGATGAGACTGGACCCGATAGAGGCGTTGAGACATGAGTAAAAAAGGAATAGGCACATATATAAAGTGGCTGCTGCTGGCGCCGATATTTTTCCTGCGGCTGCTGTATCAGAGCAGCTACCTGGCGATGGGACAAATATGGACGAAGAAGGGCCGTTCTGTTTTGACGACGACGGGTATAGTAATAGGTGTCGCATCTATAACGGCTGTGATAGCGTCGTTGACGGGACTGAAGGCGAAGGTGCTTTCGGACCTCGAGACGTTCGGCGCCAAGAGCATCTGGGTATGGTTTGCAAGACCTGATACGGGGCCTAAGAAGGATATAACGTGGTGGGAGCTGAGATTCTGGCCCGACGAATTCGACGGACTTTTGGAGCATTGTCCGTCAGTAAGCAAGTATACCCGTATTTCGTCGGTACAATACCGCTTAGTGGGGCATTATGAGGAAAATTCAGTAGAGGGAGTACAGCTTCTGGGGGTGGATGTAGGATGGGAGGAAATAGCGAACCGGCCGGTGATTATGGGCAGACCTTTTTCGGAAATTGACCAGAGTGAAGGACGGTTTGTGTGTTACATAGAATCGAAATTGCGCGACGACCTTAGGATGAACAAGGACTGCATAGGTGAAATGATAACTGTGAAAGGACGGAGTTATATGGTGGTCGGGGTAATAGAACAACGTCCGGACTTTGCGGTTATAGACGGGGGAAACAGAACGGAAGGTTACGAGATGTATATTCCCTATAGTACATTTTTGAAATTAGGTAACAAGCGGCCGCATATATATGTGATGGCAATGAGCAATTCGCCGGAGGTCTCGGAGGAAGCGGTTACGGAGATAAAATTCTTTCTGCGACAGGCCCGCAGACCTGCTTTAAGCCCCGGCGAGCCGGACACCTTCGGTGCGCAGTCGATGCAATCAGCTATGCAGCAGTTCAACCAGCTTTCGCAGATAATAACACTGGTGGCCGGCGGAGTCGTGAGCATATCGCTTCTTGTGGGCGGAGTTGGGATTATGAATATTATGCTTGTGTCGGTATCGGAGAGGACCAGAGAAATAGGATTACGAAAAGCGGTCGGGGCAAAGAAGGGCGCGATATTGACGCAGTTCCTAGTGGAATCGATTGTTCTGAGCTTTATCGGAGGGGCAATCGGGGTAGGGATAGGGAAACTACTGACGATGGGAATTTGCTCGATTAATAAGATGATGAATATGTCCCACATACCTTTGTGGGCCGTGATGCTGTCGTTTGGCTTTTGCGGGACGGTTGGAATAGCTTTCGGGATGTTCCCTGCAATAAAGGCGGCGAGGTTAGACCCGATAGAGGCGCTTAGGCATGAGTAAAAGGTTATATATACTGTTTGTTTTAGCTTGTGCCGGCTTGACGTTCATTGCCGGTTGCGAGGAGTTCGCGAGTGAAGAGGAGTTCTACACTCTAAAGATAGAGCCGGAGCAAACGCGGGAGATACAGACACTAAAACTGGAGCCGAAGTCGGATGTGAACAAGCCCGTTGAGGTAAACAAACCGGCTCAGCGCGAGATTGGGCTGAGCATAGAACAGTGCCGGGCGATGACACTTACGAACAACCTGGATTTGAAGGTCCAGTTGATAGAACCGGCGATAGCAGCCCAGCAGGTCAGCGAGGAAGAGGCGAAGTTCGAGTCATCGTTTTTCTCGAATTTGTCATACAGCGACGTGCGCCAGCCGAGCTCAGTGTTAGTTAACCAAGCATCGTCATACAAAAGCAGTAATGTCGACCTTGGGGTTGAGATTCCACTGCGAACGGGCGGAACAGTGACATTCGACATTGCCGATACCCGAACGAGGACGGATTATAATCCAGTCTTTCCTGTAAGCTACACTACGAGCAGTACGCTTTCGATAAGCCAGCCGCTGCTGCAGGGGGCAGGTAAAAGGGCGAGCACACATTCTATTCGGATAGCGGAATACGAGCGGCGGATAACCGATGCAAGGACGAAGCTTGAGGTGATACGAGTTCTTGCCAACGCCGACCGCGGGTACTGGCGTCTTTATGCGGCAAGACGGGAGCTTGAGGTCAGGCGAAAGGAATACGAGCTTGCACAGGTCCAGTTAAAACAAACGCGAAGAATGGTCGAAGTGGGCGAAAGAGCAGAGATAGAGGTTGTGCGTTCTGAAGCAGGAGTCGCGGAGCGGCTGCAGAGTATCATTATAGCGGAAAATGAGCTGCGCAACAGGGAGCGCGAGCTGAAACAAATAATGAACGAGTCGGGACTGACGATGGGTACGCCAACGGTGGTCGTGCCGATGACCGAGCCTGACCCTGTGCTTTATGAGCTTGACAGGACGAGATTAACGGGGCTGGCTGTGGAGAACCGGATGGAGATGCTCGAACTGGAACTTCAGATTGCAGAGGACATCAGCACGGTTGATTATTACAAGAACCAGGCGCTGCCGCTTGTGACGATAGATTATACGTATAGACTCAACGGTCTCGGGGCGGCGAGAAGTGACGCATACGATATGATGGATGATATGGACTTCAGGGACCATGTAGCGGGATTGAACGTGGTGGTGCCTTTGGGCAATAATGCGGCCAAAAGCCGGCTGATGCAGGCGTTCTATCAGCGAAGACAAAGGTTGGTCAGCAAGGAAAATCGCAGGACTTTGATAGAAAAAGAGGTGCTGGCAGCTATCGACCAATTGGAAGCAAACTGGCAAAGCATTCTTGCGAGCAGACAAAACGCAATACTGGCCGGCAGATTGTATGAAGCCGAGAAGAGACAATTCGAAGTCGGACTTCGCACCTCAACCGACGTGCTTGATGCACGGGCGAAGTTTGCAAACGCCCAAAGCACTGAGATAAAATCTTTAACGGAATACCAAATAGCACAGACTGATTTGGCGTATGCGACCGGGATGCTTCTGGGAGCAGCGAAGGTCCGCTGGGAGCCGATTGTCCCCTTGGTCGATGCAGCGGCGGCGAAGTAAGGGGGGTAGGAATTTGTCATTTACAATTTGCGATTGACGATTTACAATTCGGGGAGAGGTCCCTTGACCCCACAGTGGTATTATCTTTCAGGCTATTTCCGAAGGGAAGCACAGTTATGGGAAACTTCAAGCATATTAAGATTATGCCGGCGATTATTCTTTTGTTCTCTTTAGCGGCCGAGGTGTCAGGTGCGCCACCGAAGGTCGTCAAGACGGTGCCTGAGAACGGTGCACAGGATGTGGATACCAGTCTGCGGAAGATTCGCATTGTCTTCGACCAGGATATGGACCAAGGCGGCTATTCAATATGCGGAAGCGGGCAAAATTACCCTGAAATGGTCGGTAAACCGCGATGGGTTAACAAACGCACGATTGTGATGCGGGTGAGACTTGTTCCAGACCATAATTATTACCTAAGCGTCAACTGCAAGGATTACAAGAATTTTAAGAATACCAAAGGTGAACCGGTTAAGCCGTATCTGGTTGAATTCAGAACCGGCTCAGGCAAAGGAAGAGCCAAAGCTGGGATGCTCAACCTCGCCGACAACAAGGAAGCGATTGAAGAGCTGCGCAGAGCGATAGATGAGGACTACTCGTATCGCGACCTTCGTAAAGTTGACTGGGCCGGGCTGTTTGATAAGTATAGTCCGACTATGGAGAGCGCCAAGACGCCACGTGAATTCGCAAAGGCAACGGCTGAGCTGCTGGCCAACGCCGAGGACGCACACGTCTGGGTCAAGGTTGGTGATAAGAGCATAGGAGGATTCAAACGAAGTGTAACTCGCAATTATAACCTAATGGTTCTTGAGAAAACTGTTCCCGGCTGGCAGAGGCGCAGCGCAGCAGTATTTACCGGCAAGTTCGACGACGGGATTGGGTACATTCTCATAGACAGTTGGTCCAACGAACATAAGGAGGCCCTCGAACAGGCCTATAAGGCGATAGAGGAGTTTTCCGATGCGCCGGGGCTGATAATCGACGTTCGCAGCAACGGCGGCGGTGCCGAACCACTTGCGCAAGAGTTCGCGGGTTGTTTCATCGATGAACCGGAAGTTTACGCCCGGAATGTGTATCGCTCGGCTGGTGAACCAAGCGGATTTACCAAGCCATACAATCGTGTTTTGGAGCCAAGCGAGAAGCGGCCGAAATATCGGGGCAAGATAGCTGTGCTTATGGGTCCGGTAAATATGAGCAGTTGTGAGGCGTTTCTTTTGATGATGAAGCAGGTTCCGAGCTGTAAACTGGTTGGCGAGAACTCTTATGGCAGTTCGGGCAATCCCAAGCCGACCGACTTAGGTAACGGCGTGACGGTATTCCTGCCATCGTGGAAGGCCATGCGACCTGACGGCACGTGCTTCGAGGGCGAAGGTATAGCTCCGGATATTCTTGTTAAAACGACAGAGGCAGCGCTTCGCAGCCGGGATGCTGTTCTCGAAGCCGCATTGAAGTGGTTGCGTGAATCCTAAAGGGATGGGTAGGCAAATTCTGCTCGCAATCCTTAGAAGGTGCGCAACAAGTGTTAAATACTTAATTGGCTCGACAAGCTCACTACAAATTGGGTTTGATTGGGTTTGTTTTGGCTTCGTTTTTGTGTCGTCAAAAGCTCCGCTTTATCTTCATAATCCTTTGTCGAACAAGAGATTAAGTTCGTTTACGGCTTTCTGGAAATTGGGTTCGTTTTGCATAATTTAGTTATTTTGATTGATTGAACCCCAGCACGCACCAATAGCACAAGCCGTCGGTGGTTTCTCAAAGTGGGTGGGCGATATGAACTTGCCAGAGAGCATTTCGAGAAAAGACGTTCCCTTATAATTGGATGAACATGCGCGTTTTTGTCGAAAAATTGGAAATTTTTCGAGGGGTAAAAGGCTGTAAATAATTACAGGGGAAGGAGTAAAAAAATTATACAAAAAACACATTTTTGCTTTTAGCCCTCCTGCGCAAATGATTGACCCGTCTTCGTCTGCGACTACGCCGGGCAAGTTTCTGCTCACCGCGGGGGCTAAACATTTTAATGCGCCGTGCTGCCGGAGGCCGCAACGAGGAAACCTTAAGTAAGTATGCGTAAGCATACGGGAAAACAGTATCCGAGGAGGAGGCAGCACAAACAAACCCATAACATAAAGTTGTGGGCTAACCGATTTTGAGATTGCCGCGCTTCCGCCTTCGCCAAGGCTATGGCGGACAGGTCGCTCGCAATGACGGAGTAAAAATGCCCAATCAACCCCGTCATCTAGGTGACGTGGCTAACCAACTGCAAAACAAATCACGCTTGCAATCCTTAGAGGGTGCGCTAAAATGAGGATATGGACAAATTACTTAATAAAATTATTTGCGGTGACTGCATAGAGGTTTTGAGCAAGGTCGGTGAGCCGTTCGCAGATTTGATATTTGCGGACCCGCCTTTTAATATCGGATACAAATACGACAAATACTACGACAAGGTCAAAAGCAAAAACTATATCGCCTGGACGAAAGAATGGATGAGTGTCTGCGAAAAAGTTCTAAAGCCACACGGCTCATTTTATATAGCCATCGGCGATGAGTATGCGGCGAATGTGAAGGTCATAGCTGATGAGCTTGGGCTTTTTATGCGTAACTGGATAATATGGCATTACACATTCGGGCAGCAGATGAAAAAGAAATTTGCCCGTTCGCATACACACATTTTTTACTTCGTAAAGGACAAAGAGAATTTCACTTTTAATGATTATGCCGTTCGGGTTCCTTCGGACAGGCAGTTAATGTATAACGATAAACGGGCCAATCCGGTTGGCAAGATGCCGGATGATGTCTGGGACGGATACCCGCGAGTGTGCGGAACATTCAAGGAACGGACCGGCTGGCATCCCTGCCAGATGCCGGAAAGTCTGCTCAAAAGAATCATAGCGGTAAGTTCTAAAACCGGCGATTGTGTGCTCGACCCATTCAGCGGTTCGGGGACAACATTGGCGGCGGCGAAACAGTTAGGCAGAAATTATGTCGGTGTGGAAATATCCCAAAAATATGTTGCAAACGCTAAAAAACGTTTAGCTCGCTCAGAAAAGCAACAGCAAGGCAATGGGTATCTGAAGCCGACGGAGATGACTGAGCTAAATCGGTTATTATCCGATATGGGAAAGGACCCAGAGAAAATAGCCGGTGATAAAAAGCTCCTGATTTTGTTCACAAATCAACTTTCGGGGCGGACGAACAACGGAAGGCGCTACAGGACAGAGAAAATAGCGACAGTTTTAAGGGATTTGGCTAATTGAAAAATTCAGGGATTAAGAAAATTTTATTATTTTTCTCAGCATTTGTCGGCAGTGCGGTGATGCTGACGGTGATACAGGTGCCGATTAGCTGGTCGGCTTTAGCGTGGGTGGCACTGGTGCCATTTATTTTGGCGTGCTCGCCGGACGTAAAGGTCAAGCCGTTATTTTTTACGGCTTACTTAGTTTCACTTTGTTACTGGCTTGGGAACCTATACTGGATATACCAGGTAACCTGGCTGGGGTGGCTTGCGTTTTGTATTTACACGGCACTGCTTTGGCCGATGGTGGCGGTTTGCTTACGTTTCTGTCGGATAAAAAAGATACCGCTGGTTTTAGCTGTGCCGGTATTGATTGTGGGGGCGGAGCGGCTGCAGGGATTTTTCCTGGGCGGGTTTTTCTGGCGGCATCTTTCACACAGCCAATACGCCAATATTACACTTATTCAAATAGCTGACATATTCGGCGCAGCAGGAGTTTCGTTTCTGGTAGCAATGGTCAACGGGCTGGCAGCGGAATTGATACTCGATGCCCGATGCTCGATACTCGAAGCTCGATGCTGGAAGAGCATTTTCAAAATCAATAATCTAATAAAGACTTCTATAGTATTCACTGCATTAGCAGCAACAATCATTTACGGACAATGGCGGCTCAAGCAATCAAACGAATTTATCGAAGATGGGCCGTTGGTTGCATCGGTTCAGACAAATGTTCCGCAATCTGTAAAGAAATCGCATCAGTCCTCGGACGTAATACTCGATGAGCTGCTGAAAGACAGCAATGCAAGTATCAAAGCCGGTGCGGACATAGTGGTGTGGCCTGAGACGATGGTGCAAGCGACGCTGGATAAGCGAGTATTAAGTCGTCTAAGCGGCGAATACCCCTGCAAAACCATCGATAAAACTTTAAGAGAACATTCGAATGGGTCAGCTTTTGTGCTTGTGGGCGCATACGGGGGGATATTAGAAATGAAGGAGGACTTTACACTTGATTTAGCTAAAAGATATAACTCAGCTTTTTTGTATAAACCCGACGGCACCGCGGCGGAGGAACAATACAGCAAGATTCACCTGGTCGCTTTCGGGGAGTTTGTGCCGTTCAAGGAAAGTTTTCCGTTACTTTATAATCTGCTGATGAAATTTACTCCATACGACTACGATTATACTCTGGACGCAGGCAGTGAATACACCGTTTTTGAGATGACCGGCAGGGGAGAGCAGGTTTATAGATTCAGCGTGATGATTTGCTATGAGGATGCGGTGCCTGCAATTGCGAGGAGATTTGCAAAAGATAAAGAAGGGAAAAAGAACATTGACTGGCTCGTAAATATAAGTAACGACGGCTGGTTCGTTCGATTTACACCGCCACCCGGAGGGGCTGGGTTTGCAAAGGGCAAGGTTATTCCGAGCACAGAACTGGGCCAGCACACAGCTATCTGTGTATTCAGGGCAGTAGAGAACAGGATTGCGGTGGTGCGGAGCGTTAATACGGGGATAAGCTGCTTAATCGATACCCTCGGGCAGATACGAGACGGGTATATCGGCGGGTCTTTGCCGCATCAGGCGATGGAACGCAGGGGTGTAGCCGGCTGGTTCGTTGATAGAGTGCCGATAGATAAAAGAGCCACATTTTTCAGCAGAAACGGGCAATGGCTGGATTTTTGTTGTGCAGTCTGTCTTGTTTGGCTAATAATAATACCGCCTTTGGGACGATTTCTTTTTAGCAAAAGAACCGAAAAATATACAAGGGCAACCTGAGAGACAAGAGTAGAAAGGCAGAAATATGAAGAGCACAAGAGCACAAGAGCATTACGGCACAGGGGTACTTATGAGGGTTCCTATTTATGCGCTCACGGTCTGCGCATTGTTTATCTTCGGCTGTAATAATTCTTTGCAGAGGAATTATGTCTATCTCGAGGCTGTCTCCGCAGATGAGCTTGTGCCTGAAGCGAACCGCATTATCCGGGAGGGTTTAGCCGACGATGACCCCGTAATCAGGGCCAATGCCATCGAAGTTATCGCAGCGGTCAAACGAATCAAATTGATGCCTAAAGTGGAGCGATTACTACAAGACGATTTTGTGCCGGTCAGATTTGCAGCGGCTTTGGCCGTAGGCGATACTGAATACTCCTTTGCAGCAAGCTCGGTAAAATACCTACTGGAAGATGAAGATGAAAACGTCAGAATTGCAGCCGATTATGCGCTGAGCAAACTTGGGGCCAACAGTGGTTTTAAGCTTGTTCGCCAAGCAATAACCAGCAAAGACCAAACCGTCAGAGCAAACGCTGCCTTTTTATTGGGCAAAAGCGGTGATGAGAGTTCACTAAGGGGTTTGTGGTTTGCCCTGCGAGATGATAATTCCGATTACAAAGTGAAGTTTAATGCAGCAGAAGCCATAGCAAGACTCGGTGACGAACGGATAGACGAGAAGCTATTGGCTATGCTTATAAGCGCTTATGCCGACGACAGAGTCGTTGGTGTAAAGGCAATGGGGGCACTGGGAACGAAAAAAGCCAAAGATTTCCTGATAACCAAGCTCGACGATGACGTACTGGAGGTCCGGCTGGCCGCAGCCGAGCAACTCGGTATGCTTGGAGAGACGGTGGGGGAGCCTGAGGTTCTCGAAGTTTTTACGAAAAATCTCACTGCGGGGCTGGATGAAAAGGAGCTCGAGCGCGTTAATGTGCTGACGGCGATGGCGATAGGGCAAATCGGCACAGCACCTCTGATAAACTTTCTGCCGCAGTTTTTGAAAAATGAGTCAAAATTTGTCCGTATTGCAGCCGCCAAAGCCGTTTTTCAGTGCACAATGAAGCAGTGAGCTGCTGAAAAATTCTCGATTTAATTTTCGCTGTCAACCTTGATTACCCTGTGTATTCGTGCTATCCGCCAAAGGGGGCCTCCTTTCCGGGCTTCCAAACGCCAAAAAACGCTTCCAGAGTCCCTGCAAAAATTACAAAACAAGAACACAAAATTAACTTGACCTTTTCGGACCTAAAACGTAAAATTGTATTAACTATACGGCATAATAACACGATGTATATCTTGTGCCAACAACACGCAATACGAAGAAAAGAATAGTGAAAGGGTCTAATTTTGAGTACGCTTACTAAGATTTTAATAGTTTTGTTGACTTTATCCTCAATATTCCTCTGCGGTATTGTGGTAACATACGTCGCCAACGCTGATAATTACAGGCAAAAATATAACGACCTAAGGGCCGATAAAGACAGCTTAAGCAAAAAGGTTGAGGACCTCACCAAACAAGTAAATGAGAAAATTGAGCAAAAAAAGAAGCTGGAAGACAAACTAAACAGCGAAATCGTCTCACTCAAGGAAAAGGTTGGTGAATTACAAATCAACCTCGACAATGCTGAAAGAGAAAAAGCGGTCATGCTTCAAAAAGTAAATAACTGGACAAGTATAACAAAGGATTTCTACCAAACCACTGATAAGCAAGGGCAGTTATTAAAAAACACCCTCGATGAGCTAAATAAAGTTCAAGCAGAACAAATCAGGCAGCGCAAAGAGCTGAATGAAACCACAGCCGCCCTCGTCGAGAAGATGGCGATAGTAGAAACGCTGGTAGCAGAACGTAAACGTATACTGGAAGAAAAAACGGAATTACAAAACAGGTTAGACCAGTTCTTACAGCCTGTCGGCAAAGTCGCTGCAGCTCCCGTGCCGGTTACGCCGAGAAGAGCCGCAGTTCGACCTGCTACACCCGGAGCCAGAGATATCGCCCTGCAGGGACTGGTAACAGCGGTGGATTTGAAAAATTCTATGGCGAGCATATCTATAGGAACAGCGGACGGGGTCAAAGAAGGTATGAAATTCCATGTGACCCGCGGCGATGAGTTTCTCTGCGATATCCTCATCATAGATGTAGACGCCGAAGAGGCCATTGGAGTCATGGAGCTTATACAGCAACAGCCAAAAGTCGGTGATAACGTATCTACTAATTTATAGGCTTTTTTTGTAATCTGTAACTGTGGAAGATGCAAACTGGTTCCCCAACGCTAAATAGAGCGTTTGTGGTTTTTGTCGGGTATCACAAAACTGGGAAGCCTTCATACTATATGAGGTTGATATATGAGCCCTGACGGACAGAGCCGAGGTGAAAAGGCAACAACGTCCAATAATCTCTATACGATTATTCTCGCCTTAGCGTTTTTTGCAGGTCTGGCCACTGCACTACTGGTTGCCTACAAATGCTACTCTCAGTACGGCACAATATTAAAAATTCCGTAGCCAAAATTGACTATTGACAATTCCGGTTTTACTATATAGAAATAGTCAATTGAAATTAAGAAGGGATTCGAAAGTGCTACTGGATACAATCTTAGGCTGGTTCAGCATGGATATGGGCATTGACCTCGGTACGTGCACTACCCTGGTTTGTGTCCGCGATAAAGGCATTGTCCTCAATGAACCTTCCGTAGTTGCCGTTCGCAAAGGAACCAATACCGTTCTAAACAATGGTGAAGCGGTGGGTCTGGTTGCGCGTGAAATGCTCGGTAAAACGCCAGGCTCAATCAGTGCGATAAGACCCCTGAAAGACGGTGTAATCAGCGACTTTGAAATCACCGAGGCGATGCTGGGTTATTTTATCAAGAAAGTTCACGGCAGAGGCGGCCTGGTCAGGCCTCGAGTGGTGATTGCCGTACCAAGCGGAATAACAGCCGTCGAACGCCGAGCAGTCATAGACAGCGCCGAACGTGCAGGTGCCCGAAAAGTGTATCTGGTTAATGAGCCGATGGCAGCAGGCATCGGAGCAAATCTACCCATCACCGACCCAACCGCTTCAATGATTGTCGATATCGGTGGTGGAACGACAGAAGTAGCCATAATAAGTCTGGCGGACATCACGACCTGTGAATCAATCCGCGTCGGCGGTGACGATATGGACGAAGCGGTGATTAATCATCTCAAAAAGACTTACAATTTGCTCATCGGCGAGCCAAGAGCTGAAAAAGTCAAGATACAAATCGGCTCTGCTACTTCGCTGGAAGAGGAATTGACAATGGAGGTAGCCGGCAGAGACACGATTTCGGGGCTGCCGAGAAAAATTGTCATAACAAGTGAGGAAATCCGCGAGGCCCTGCGGGAACCCATCGCTGCAATCATAGATGCAGTTACGGCGACACTGGAGAAGGCTGAGCCGGAACTGGCTGCCGATTTGATTGACAACGGAGTGCATATCTGCGGCGGCGGCTCACTGCTGCGGGGAATGGATACCGTACTGGCAAACGCAACCGGCTTGAAGGTCGAAAGAGTCGAAGACCCACTAAGTTGCGTAGCCCGTGGTACCAGCGTATACCTGGAAAATCTGGAATTGTGGAAGGATACGATGGACCATAACGAGTACGGATGGGAATAAAAGAACTCCGTTTTGCGGAATAATCGCAAGACGGGAAACCCAAAAGCAAGATTGACAACTGGGTATCGCCGCATCTCATCGAAGATATTACACGACTAACAAATATGGCAAGGCAGCAAATCAGAATCTCCAGACGAATGTTATTCACCTGGTTTATGTTGGGGGGGTTTATCTTTCTCTTCGCCCCCCGGAACCTGACAAATAAATTTCAGTTCGCTTTTGCTCATATTTTCCGCTGGCCTTTAAGTATCGGCAGAAACATTTCCCTTTCGGCCCGCACACAGCCGCAGCTTACAGACGTTGTCAGCCGCAGAAAATACAACCAGCTCCAAAATCATCTCGCAAATCTTACAGAGGAGCTGAACCAGGAACGACAAAAAGTCAAAGAACTGTCGAGGATGCGCAACAGACGACCCCTGGAAGGCGCCGGGTTGGTGTTTGCCGACATAATTACATCCTCCACCGACGGGCTTATCATCAACCGCGGCCAAAACGATGGTCTGCAAAAAGGTCAGTTTGCCCTGGGCGACAACAGTATCATCGGCACCATATCCGATGTTTCGCCACGCACTGCCAGGGTCGAGTTGATTACAGAGACCACATCCAATGTAGCAGTAGAAATAGCAGGATTAAAAACAGTAATCCAGGGCAACGGCAAGGACTCAGCAAGGGTCCAACTGCTCTCGATAAAGCACAAAATCAAAATCGGAGACAATGTTTATGCCTGCAAAAAGCCGGGGTTGCTGGATGCTCCGATGATTATAGGGGCAGTGGCCCAATGTAAGAGGGACAATGAAAATCCACTGCTGTGGGATATAACGGTCAAACCCGCCTGTGATATAGAAAAACTAAACGACGTAGCAGTAATTATAATGAATCCGCAAGAGTAACCGAGGGTTTTCATTTTGCAAAACGCAGGGTTCCCGCAAGGCGGGGTCCCTGCAAAATTGGATTTGCTGAGGGGATAAGATGCGTTGGTTTCGGTTTGCAGTTTTTATCTGTTTAGCTACCGTGGTGCAAGCCGGTCTGGTCGATATAATTGCTGTTACACGTCTGAATATCAAACCAGATTTGCTGTTAATCCTTCTGGTTTTCTTCTCTATTTACTGTAACAGGACGGATGCAATCATAACATCCTTCACAATAGGTTTTGCCGCTGATATCATTGGTTCCACAATGGGGGCGCGAATAATCAGCTTCGGCCTTTTCGGCACCCTTCTGGCATACTTACACAACGTTATCACTATTAAAAAAATGCCTTATCAATCGCTTGCGATATTTATCACCGGTTTTTTGACGGGGTTGCTGGTCCATTTTTTAACGCTTCTCAGGGGCCAGCCGGCCGGGCATAATGTATATGCAGCTCTTTTTTGGACATCCCTGTACTCGAGCTTTGTGGGGCCGTTTTTGTTCTTGCCATCTGCCTGGTGGATGCGTATAAAAACACATCGCTTCGGCCAATATTAAATTCGTATCCGGCGAATCGTGAAGCATATCTCGAATAGGCCATAAGATACGAAACACGATATACGAAAAACGATGTACAATAAGCGAGTTAAAATCTTTGTAATCTTAATCGCATTTTTTTTGCTTACCTGCCTGCTCCGCCTGATACAAATGCAGCTATTGTCCGATTCGTTCTATCGGGGCAGAATCACAGAATTAAAGCTTCAAGAAAGCCTTACCCGGCAACTCAAGACAGTCAGAGGCAAGATAGTCGATAGAAACGGCAAGGTATTAGCCGTCGATGAGCCGCAATTTCAACTGCGTATAAATTACGGTCTTACCTCTTTTATGGACGACCGTGTCAGGAGAGGCAAACTATTAATAGCCGCCGACAAAGATAATACAGGGGCCTTAGCGGCCAAAGCACAGAAAGAACTGGACGCCGGTCTGGCAGATTTGAACCAGCTAATCAGCAAATGTGCTCAATTCAGAGGAGTCGAACCTTCAAAGATAAAAACTGAAATACAAAAAATAAATGATTTTATCTGGAACCGGCGTGCGTTTCAGGCCTGGCGGCACAAATTTCCGGACTCGGAAGTTTTTGAAAACTACAAAAACATCATCAGCATTCCGGATTATGTTGCGATAGCTGATTTTGAGAAAAGGCAGCCAAATCCAGTCGAGCGGCTTCGACTTATAAATAAAGTTGATATTGCTGAAATGCACAAGAGCTGGCCGCTGCTGGAGTTGGAAACTGACGACGATATCCTTACTGCACAACTGGAATTTTCAGATATTGATGGTGTTCAAATTCTGGCAAAAGCTCAGCGGTTCTACCCATTCGGCTCGGCTGCCGCCCAAACAATAGGCTGGGTCGGCCCAGCAACACAGCAAGCAGACAGACAGCTCTTTGCAGATGATAAACTATCAAGGTATCTGGATGATGAAGTTTGCGGACGAGAAGACGGCGTCGAATATGTTTGCGAAACTATTCTTCGCGGCAGGCGTGGTAAAGTCGTTTACGACATAGACCGAGAACTGATAGGTGAAACCAAGGCCCGGTTCGGCGAGGACGTTTCACTAACACTGGATATAGAGCTTCAGCAGAGGATAGGAAACTATCTAACCAACTACAAGCATGACCCAAATTGCGGACCCGGGATGGCAGCAGTTGTGATTGATGTTGCCAGCGGGGATATTCTTGCACTTGTTTCAATGCCTGTTTTCGATTTAAACCGTATCAGGTATGACTATACAAATGTTGCCAATGACCCTAACGAGCCGCTGCGAAACCGAGCAATAAATAAGCAGTACCCCCCCGGCTCGGTTGTAAAACCGCTGATTCTCATTGCCGGTCTCGAATCCGGCAAAATCACCGCAGATGAGATTATATCCTGCCCTGCACAGAAAGCACCGAGAGGCTGGCCGAGCTGCTGGTTGTACAATAGATACTCCTGGAGGTGCCATAACGACGAGTGGCCGAATAAGGCACGCAACGCCATTAAGGGAAGTTGCAACATTTATTTCTCCCGCCTTGCAGATAGAATTGACCCTTTAGTTTTGCAGCAATGGTTGTTCAAGTTCGGCTACGGACGCGTTTCGTCGCTTGCACGAGCCGGAGACGGGGCACGAGATTTGAGACAAGCAGCGGGCCAAATATCGACAACTCCTGCAAAAAGCACAATATCATTTTTTGAGCAATTACCTCCCCTCAAAAAGAATGAAAGAAGGTATTTCGGCATAGGGCAGGGAAATCTGCGAGCTACCCCGCTGCAGGCAGCAAATGCAATGGCAGCTATCGCCCGAGGCGGATTGTACAAAACCCCCCGGCTCTTTACGGACAACACCGACGATTCAAAATTTTCTTCAACCTCACTCGACATCTCGCCGGAGAGCCTGGATATCGTTCGAGATGGTATGAGCGCCGTCGTCAACGAACCTGGCGGCACAGCTTATAAAGAATTTGGCCCTGTCAGCTTTGCGGAGCAGGACGTGAAGGTTTACGGCAAGACCGGCTCAACAGAAGAGCCGGACAATGCGTGGTTTTCAGGTTTTGCTGAAGACAGCACAGGCCGAAGTGTTGCAATTGCCGTCGTGGTTGAAGGCGGCCAACACGGCTCAAGCGATGCTGCACCTTTGGCCCGCGACATCATCCAGTTCTGCATCGAAGCCGGATATATAGGCCGGACTTCGCATTACCGCTGATGTTTTTCGAGATAATTGAGGGTTTTTTCGAGTATTTTGGCGGCCACCGGTGCGGCTATGGCTCCGCCGGTATAACCCTTACCGAGGGCAATATTCGGCTTGCGAACCGAAACCAAAACGATTACTTTCGGCTCCTCGGCCGGTGCACCTGCTATAAAAGAAGCAATGTAATCGCTGTCCGAATAACCTTTTTCGTTGCTTTTCGCAATATTCGCAGTTCCGGTCTTGCCGAACACCTGCCATTTCTGAAGCTTAGCTTTGCTGCCTGTTCCTTCATTAACCACACCGACCATAGCATCGGTAACAATCCATTTGGCAACTTCGGGTTTGACAACAAACCCAACGGATGGCAGTGGTTGTCTCAGTTTAATAATTCGCCCGCTGTTTCCAACCATTGCCCTGACAAGGAACGGCTGAACTGAACGTCCACCGCTGGAAAGTATGCAGAAGGCTCGAACGAGCTGAATCGCAGTTACAGAAATTTCCTGGCCGAAAGGTATTCGAGTTACGCTATATCCCGTCCAGTTCTGCGCCGGCCGCAACAATCCCTCCGCCTCACCCGGCAAATCGAGACCTGTTTTTTTGCCGAAGCCGAAAAGCTTCAGTCCATTGTAGAGTTCATCTTTGCCAAGTTTTTGTCCGATTTTGGCCATTCCTATGTTGCTGGAAAAAGTTAGAATCTCGCCTACTGTCAAGTCTGCAAATCTGTGATTGCCGTACTCGCCGATACGTCCGAAGCCCCTGCTGTGATAGATTCCCTGCTCGCAGAATATTTTTTCATCAGGGCGAACAGCACCGGCATCGATTGCAATTGCAGCAACAATCGGCTTTATGATACTACCTGGTTCAAACTGGTCAGTTATCGCCCGATTACGAAGATTATTCGGCTCGGCTGACTGAATGTCATTAGGGTCAAAATCGGGCAGCGAAACAAGAGCTAAAATCGCCCCGGTTTCGGCTTCAGCCACAATCGCTACAGCCGATTCGGCTTCGTAGCTCTCGTATTGCTTTACAAGCTCGGCTCGTGCAAACTGCTGAATGGTGGCATCAAGAGTCAAAATAATCCCGACGCCATCGCTGACAATGCTATTTTGTTGTTTCAGCCGAACCGGCCGACGAGAGGCATCGGCAAAGAAAATGTTCTGCCCGGACGAGCCGCTAAGCTCTTTGTCGTACTGTAACTCAATACCACCTAAACCTCGATTGTCAACACTCGTAAAACCAACGATATGTACGGCCAGAGAGCCCATTGGATAACGTCTTCGCCAATCAGACTGAACGCCGATACCATAAATTTTGCCGGCTGCACTACACTGGTTTGCGTCGGCGCCTGCTCTGATTTTCGCAAAGCCCGGATTTTTGCTCTCAGTGATAAGCTTACAGATTTCGTGTGCGCCCACATCCAATATTGGGGCAAGTCTGGTGGATGTAGTTTTAGGGTCCTTTATAATCCGCGGCTCGGCAAAAATGGTCTGGATGTTGTTGCTTGCGGCAAGCACCCTTCCACGACAATCAAGAATTACTCCGCGTTGAGGCTTTTGGGTCGCTCGCCCCTGCTGCTGCTTGGCACAGGCAGCAATATAATGGTCGCTTTTGAGAAACTGTAGATAAAAGCACCGCCCCGCCAGTGACAAAAATGCCACAATCAAAAGAACAAGGAAGAAAATGATAATTCGAACGCTTTTCAATTTTTCATTTACCTGTGGCAAATGTTAATAGTGAAGCTGATTTTCTTGCTCTTATATCGGTTTTTCAATGGCCTGCTTTGTCACAACCAAGACGCTGTGAGACGGCGGCAGGATTTATTAAACTTTCCAGCCGCAGCTGTTTGTTGCCAAGCTCCTGTTTTAGCCGACTTTGCTCGGCCCTGTGCGTACAAAGCTTATAGAAAATGCGATTTTCGGCGCCACGGAGATGAATAGTAAGGATTAAGACAGCCGTAAAACAAAAAACGACAAAAACAAAACAAAAGCGGGGTCTCATATGGCGATATTGATAATTAACAATTGATAATTCAACAACCAGCGAACAGTAATCAATCGATGTATTTTATCGAGCCGGCATTTTTAAACGCATCCCAACAAAAAGATTATCCTCGCTGTCTAAGACAGCGGCATTTAGTTCAGCTATTTCGCCGTAGCGACTGCCGTCCCCAAGCTGCTCGGCAGCAATTTGCCACAGACTATCACCCTCCCGCACAACGTACGAATTGCTTTGTTCTGCTTTGCGGCCATCAGTCGAAAAGCGTTTCTCGCCGACAGATTCAACTTTAGCAAACTCCGTTGCGGAAAAGAGGTTCGCAATTTTGCCTTTATCCGGCACCGAAGCTAACAACGGTGGTATGATAAGCCTTTGCCCAACATAAATTTCATCAGGCGATTTCAACGACCTGCGATTGGCGTTAAATATCCTGGCGATATTTATTCTCTTGCTACCTTCCCGGGAGCCATAAAATTTTCGGGCTATAACAGCAAGACTATCGCCTTCATTAACAACATAGATTTTTGGAGGAACCACCTTGTTCGATTCAGTTTTGTAACTTCTATCACTTTCTACACCAGCGGTCTCCTTTACAGCCGAGGAACTTTTCGGCAATGCCGTTGTAAAGCGAATATCCTGATTGCCTATGGAAGGCGGCCCGGCCTTTAGGGGCTTTTCCCCAACCGACTTCCTCATATTGATAACCTCCCGCTCCTTAGCTGCAATAGCCGGCGGATTGTTCTGTAAACTGACCATATTGGTAGTCAGCTCATTATTGCTCCCGTCTTCGCGAAAGCCTGGCAGCCCATTAATTACAAACGCAATTAGGAATATAAAGGCCAGGCCTAACAGCAATCCAATCTTGGCGTCGGAAGTCATAAACGAAACTCCTTTTTCTTCAATATTTGGCGGTTCGTGATTCGTGATTCGTGATTCGTGATTCGATTTTCGATTCACTATTGGGTTCCCCCTAAGGGGAGTCCCTTCACGCCTTTTGGGCAATTCTTAACTTTGCACTTCTTGCTCTCGGGTTT
>CAYYFT010000009.1:0-6323 GCA_964471015.1 uncultured Pirellulales bacterium
TAGCTCGTCGGGCCCATAACCCGGAGGTCGCAGGTTCGAATCCTGCCCCCGCTACTTTGTAACTCATTGGCTGCCAAGCGATTACGTTTGGCAGTCTTTTTTGTTACTACCTGAAAAAGGGATCTGCAACGGATTTGCAACGGATTTGCAACAGATTTTGACTTATGTCTTACACTCGCAACTGGAACCCAAAAAGGCAACTATTACCTACTTGGCCAGCGGACAAATGTCAGCAGCATAATGGGTAATAGGAAATCCACGGAAGCATTTTGTAGCCCAGAAACCCTGTCAATCCCCAGCTAACTCACAGATAGCTTGTATCATTTTGCTTTTCAATACCAACAACCCAATTGCCAGTTGTGGATCAGCATCTACTGTTTCCTGGCTCGAATACTGGTTCATGCTGCTAAGAGCATTCTCTCGTCCAATTGTTTCCACAGACTCATTTGCTTTCTGCACGTTGGCTATCTTGTGTAGCTCGTCACTTCGCAGGTCCACATTGACGTTTGGTAAGATGCCCCAATCTGCTCTGCTTGACTTTTCCATTAAGTCCCGGCTTTCGACTCTCCGGCCCGAGGGCAAGTGATAATACGCCACAGTATACTTTAATTGGGCGCCCTCACCACAACAACTCGTTATTGATTGTACACTGCCTTTGCCATAACTTCTTTGGCCAACTAAAACGGCTCTTTTATATTTTTGGTCCTGCAATACTCCAGCCAAAATTTCTGAAGCACTTGCTGTAAATGGGTTGATGAGCACTACGATAGGGTAATCGGCGTGGGTACCCTCTTGGTGTGCTGATATATATGTTGACATCCCAAACCGCGGTTGAGTTCTGACTATCAGTCCCTCTGTGATAAACTTATCTGCTATTTCAACGGCAGAGCTCAAAAGCCCACCGGCATTAGACCGTAAATCCAAAATCAATCCTTTTAACCCATTTTCCTCGAGCTGACAAAGTACACTTTCGAAATCATCAGCGGTTCTTGAATTAAAACTACTAATACGGACATAACCTATTTTGTTAGGAGCATCGATCATATACAGCCATTTACAAGTTTCGGTTTGTTGCCAACCGTAAACTGACGGAACAATTATTCTAGCTCTTTCCAAAGTAATATCACGGGTTTTATCTTCATCGGAAGGCCTGATTGTCAACGTCACTTTAGTGTCCTCAGGGCCGATAATCCTCTTAACCGCACAGTCAGAAGAAATGTCTCTCATTTCAATGCCATCCACGGCACTTATGATATCTCCTGCCTGAAGACCAGATTTATGTGCTGGTGTGTTAGGGAGCACATTTACTACTTTTGCCAGACCTTCCTGTTTCGAGAACTTTATGCCAATGCCCGAAAACTGATTGGTCACTGCTTTTTCAAAATCCTGTACCTTACTGGGCCAATAGATAACAGTGTAAGGGTCAAGCGCCGACAATGCCCCTTTCGCAAATTGCGCAATCAGTAACATTGGAGGCGATCTTATCCCCATGTGGGGAGATTCGTTCAACACCAAAACCTGTTCAAAAACATCTATAAAGGTATCTTTACTTGTATCCGTCGGTGATTCGTTTACCTTATCCAAGATCGCTCTCAAAGCAGTTGACCAGCCCTCATACTGGGTATTTTGTATCTTATACCTTGTTTCGAGATGCGAATTAGTTATCACTTCTGCCAACAATTTGCAGCGATTGACAGCTTTTATTATCATTTCTCGATAATTAATAATATTAACGTATCTAGAATCCAAAAAGTTAACAGCTTTGATGAACATTTGTTTTTCTATGCCTGCATAACGCTCTTCACATGTCTCACACGGGCTGTCTTGAAGGGATGCCAAAATATCAGCCTTCTCCAAAAGCTGCTCAGCATGGTCCGAATACGCCTTGTCGTCTTCGCAAATTTGCCGCAATTTGCTATAGTAAGTTGTATATGCGTCGAGCCATTTACCCTTTGCCTCGAATTCGGCTGCCCTGGACTTGGCTTTCTGAATAGTTTCTCTTACGAAAGGGTCTTTGAGCAAGGCCTGTTTCTGGCTTTCTTTGTCGGCATATTCCAGAGCTTGTATTACCACAGACAAAACCTCGCTGATGTCATTGACGTCTTGTGCAAAGCCTTTGTAGCGAAGGCTTTCGAGTTTGCGTATCTGGGCTTGATAAATATTACTTTGGGATGTCTTGCGGCGGGCTTTGATGGCCATATGCTCATTAATAATTATCTGAAGCTGCCTAAGGCTTTTGTTATAGGGAAAAACTGATGCGCGGAGAATCTCTTGAGCACTTTCGAAATCGCCCCTCAGGATTTTATCACAAACCGAGTTAATCACTACTGCAGCTCCGGGCGTTTCCTCCATAATTTGGGCCGCAGACTTTTGAGGTGGTGGACTTTTGGCAACAACCTTAGCATGTTTGCACCCGATTGCTAAGAGAACTGTCGTTACTATCCAAACAGCCTGGAAACTGCGGTGTTTACCGTTGCCAAATCGCAACATAATAATCTCACATTAATTAAAACTTGGAAATGAAGTGTTTGAAAAAGCTATCGGCATATGTGAGCAGTGAAAATAGCGGTTTTTATCCTAAATTTTGAGAAGGGGTTCTGGTGCCGGAAATTGCAGAAATTAGATAGGATTCAATTCTTTTTGTAGGGATGCGATGAAAGAAAAGTCCTAAAATATTGCACAACAAAATACAAAATGGTTGTTTCAAGCCTCAAAGTATTTCGTTGTAAAGACGCTTGCATAATTTGCCGTTATTCATTTGGCATCGAAGAAATTACGCAGCAGAAATGAAATGGGGAAGCAGCAAACGGGATAGGAGGATGTCGCAAATGACTCAGAAAGACAAAACAAGCCGTTTAACACAGAAAAGCAAAACTTTTTTCCTCATTTTAGTGCTCGGTTTAGTACTATTGAAGGGGAGCATGGCAGATGGAAAGCCGTGGCAGGGCAAAAAGAGTCCCCCGTCCAAAACACTTCGGTCAATGGCAAGGGTATATATGGCCTATGGGGAGTATGCCAAAGCACAGCCGCTCGTAGAAAAGGCATTAACTTTGGCGAAAAAGGAACATACCTCCGATTACGAACTTGCTATGTGTTTGATTGATCTGGCAACACTGTACAAGAATCAGAACAAATTGGTTGATGCCGAGAAAATGTGCGAGTTGGGTCTTAAACTACAGAGAAAGGTCCTCTATAAAAACCATCCTTACTTGGCATATACACTAAGCACTTTAAGCTCAATTTACTGTGAGCTTGGCAAACATTATCAAGCCAGGTCTGCTTTGGATGAAGCGATGGCTATTATGCTCGACGGTCACAGTGCGGATGACAAGGCAATGGCTCCGTTCTTTGTGGATATTGCCAAGCTTCACGTTGCACAGGGTGATTTGGAAGAGGCCGAAAGTTATTATCAGAAGGCCATGCTTTTAATCAATAGTAGCTATGGGCCGGACCATCTTTACACGGCAAATGTCCTTGCCAGTATAGCGAAACTATATACCCTGCAGGAAAAATATATTGAGGCAGAAGAATTGATTAATCGAGCGGTAGCAGTACAAGAAAAAATCTACGGCTCTGACCATCATCTTATAGCTGCGAGCTGGCTGACAAAAGCAAAGATTTGTCAAGTAAAAGGGGAGCACGCTCAAGCCGAAAAGCTGATTAATAAGGCTTTGATTGCCATAGAAAAAAGCGGTAACGCCGCAGCATTCGCAAAATTGCAGCAAGATGCAAAAGAAATCCGTGTAAGCAAACAGGTTGCTTACAGGCCGATTGCAAGAGCTATCGAATAGCAAGACTGTTAATTTTGTAGAACACGGTTAAATAACAAGCCTGCCTCAGGAACGGGACAGGCTTGTCTTTAAGTCAACTACTTTATGTTCTCTTTACATTTGCATTAGTAGCCGAAAGTTTCTAAACCTTCTAAACGCATCGCAAGAAATGCCGCAATATTAGCGTTTTCATTCTCTGTTATACCTACACCATGCTTTCCCATAGCAAAAGCTACCGAATCATCTACCGGTGAACCCATTTCGGTGTCCAAAACGGCTACATATTGAACGAAAGCATCAATGTATTCTATGGCCGTGGCATAGTAGGTGCCATCATTTACATGGTCAGCAAATGCTGTAACAACCGAGGCGGCTGTCGCTGGAATGAATGCTGCATCCGCCGGTGCCAGCTCGTTAAATACCCGATTCATAGCGGCCATCCGCGAACCATCCTCGTCCCTTAAAATCGCGGCGGCGGCCAGAAGTCTCTCACAACTCTCGCACGGCTGTATATCGGTATTAAGAGCGTAGGAATTTGCCAAAGAGACTTCGACAGCTTCTTCTGAGATTCCAAGCTCCTCAGCCACAGCGGCAATCAGAGTAGGACAACCCGCAACTCCCAATGTTGTTTGTTCTTTAGCCCCCGGAACCTCCGGAGCCGTCTCCCCAAGGGGTGCCCACTCCGTCGGATCCTCGAGAACCCAGGCTCCGGCACCCATTATACCACCAGCGCCACGGAGTACGTACGTATAACCGTCAGGGAAAGGTCCGCCTCCGTACACGTATGGCAGGCGGTTGTTGTTGAAAGCCTCGAATAACCATTCAGTTATCCGGGAACACACCTCCAGTCTGTTACCGACATCACTCTTTACACCGTCGCCCGCCAAAGAATCCTCAAACACACTTCCAAAGGTTACACTGTCATGTGCATCAATAACCATCGCTCCTGTAGCAGTAATGTTAACTTTTGCATTGACCCCAACATTAGCTCTCGTGCTCGCAAGATAGATTGCAACATCAAACGGATCTCCTGGGTTCCTGGGGAAACCTGCTGGAATCTCAGCTGGGGCATCCAAGAAACCAACGCCCGGGCGATCATCAACAGTAGTATCAAAATACGTTCCACCCGCCGTTAGTGTTGTAGCCGACCCTAACACCAGGTCTTTGGCACTCATGATGATAATCGCCGCTTTGCCTCCCGTGGCGTAAGGCAGGTCAACACCGGTACCCGCAGAATGGTTGGAAACGCCTGCTATATCAATATCATCAAGGATGGTGTCACCTGCTGTACGGACTGTACCATTCTCCGATATAATTGATACTCCGCCTTCGTCAGAAGTTACAACACCATCGAATACAAGCTCTAATAATGGGTCTGGGTCAAAACCTTCGTGAGTGCCAATCTTTATATCTTCAACTGCGTCGGAACCTTGAAGCACGATGTTTTCGATAGCTTTTGCCTGTATGGATTGCCACTGATCCGCTGCGTTGTCAGCTACCGTGTCATCTGCGGTGAATCCACCATCCGTGATTTTCACCATAAGGTCCGTGTTTGCCTGGTTACCAAACACAAAGTCAGCCAAATCTAAATCATCCGCTTGTACCAATGTCAAAGTGCTCGATCCCGCCTCAACCTGACCATCAATGTACGACATTCCTCCGTTAGTGGCCTCCAAGAAAATGCTGCCGGATGCAGCCACTATGCTGAGCAGGCCTACATCATCCGTCTCCACAATCACTATATCACCGTCTGGACTTGGACCTCCTTCTGTTGAGAGTGCCTCCAAGGTTGTTACATCGGTCTCGATAGCCCCAAGTGTATCCGTCACCTTGCCAGCTACCGGATTGCCGCCTATCTCATCCCGGGCGGTCAAAGTTAAATCACCACCAGTAACATCAACTAAGGTGTCGTCTTCGTTATCATTGATAGAACCAGTTGAATCAACATCTATATCATCTTCAAGAGCAGTCACTGAGCCAAGCTTTATATCGCCGCCGCCAGTAGTTGTCAGTGATACATCGCCGTCACCTGCGCCGCCGGCTTTACCGGCCTCAACGCTAATCGCCGTCAGATCGCCTCCATCATCAACCTTAATGTCTATATAACCATCGTCAGTCGTGGCAAGGTCTACCTGCAGGCTGCCATTGCCATGCTGATAGAAATCTATATTGCCCGTACCGGTGGTCAGAGATGTGGCAGTGGTGTCCGCGGCATTCTCATTGGAAATGTCTATAGCGTCGTCTGTCGTGTCAGCGGCTATCAAAGTCGCCTTAGTCTCTATCGGAGACAGGCCATATATACCTGTCTCGGCATCCAGGTCCAGCTCATTGGCCGTAAGGTCGGCCTCAGGATCGTCGTCAAGCTCCCGGATAAAACCGTCTGAATCAATCGTTATGGTATTACCAACGGCCCTTACATCGTCCACAAATATGTCACCGCCGCCGCCAGCTAGGGTCGTCAGGTCTACGTTACCACCGCCACCGGCTGTTACTTCCACCGCCGTCAGATCGCCTCCATCATCAACCTTAATGTCTATATAACCATCGTCAGTC
>CAYYFT010000009.1:6423-6522 GCA_964471015.1 uncultured Pirellulales bacterium
GTCGTCAGGTCTACGTTACCACCGCCACCGGCTGTTACTTCCACCGCCGTCAGATTGCCGCCGGTATCTACCTCTACATCTATATTACCACTTGTCGTA
>CAYYFT010000009.1:6622-18758 GCA_964471015.1 uncultured Pirellulales bacterium
CGGCCGTAGTCGTCAGGGTTACATCACCGTTACCTGGGCCGCCGGCTGTACCGGCCTCAACATCTGTCGCCGTCATCTGATCGCCTGCGGTAATACGAATATCGCCGTCAGTAGTATCAACGTCCGCCAAGGTAATATCGTCAGTCTCGGTTATGACTATAGCATTGGAAGTGTTGGAGTGGGCCTCCAGCACCCCTATGGTAGTCTCTATGGAGTCTATAGCTGTTCCAATACCTGTTTCGGCATTTATAACCGCCCCGCCCGTTGCACCGGTTACAATGTCAACATGCAAACCTCCGCCGTCAAAAACAGCGGCGCTGGCGTCTATGCTTATAGCATCAGCCAAGTTGCTCGTCGTCAGAAGACCTCCGAGCGTTATGTTACCACCGGTGGCATCCATATCTATCTTGCCGTCACCGGCGTTGATTAGCGACCCATTATCCATCGTTATCGCGCCATCCCAGGCTGTTAGCGTAATCAGATGTCCGTCCCCGGTCGCACCTTGCGTTTCGATCTTCGCATCGCCAAACGCATCACTAAGCAGTGAAATGTTTCCACTGCCACCCGGAGCAGCAGTACCGGCTATTACTGTGATGTCGCTGCCGTCCGCTGTAGTCTGCAAGCTGCCGGTGCCGCCGATATTATCCACAGTGACATCACCGGTACCACCTGAACCTGCGAAGAGTATTATATAATCGATAGCTGAAATCAGGGCATTGACCAAAATATTGCCGGCTTGTATGTCAACGTAACCCGGGTCAATACCACCATTAACAATTACGTCCCCTGTTGCCTCGAGGTCTACACTTCCAACAACTTCAATCTTGCCATCAACTGTAAGTGTACCTCCCGAGGTAATATTCAGGTTCCAACCATTTCCGCCATCGTCTATGTTGGGGATTATACCGTCTCCAGGGTATTCGAACTCAAGCGTAGCACCGGGCCCAGCAAGTGCCATCCATTCATCAAAGGCGGATTGATCATTACTTGGCAACATGCCCCACGTCATCGGGCTAACCGGCTGGAAACCGAGGGTCCCAGGCTCATCGTCGGTCCCGATGCCCAGCCAGGGGCTGTAGTCGACGTCGACGCTGACCTGCACACCAGAACCCGGGCCTACCCCACTGGGGCCGTCCGCAGCACCCCACCAGTTGGCGGTGGCATCCAGCACCGTACCGTTGCCCAGTTCGTTATTTGCGCCATACGTGTTCCCGCTTAAATCGTTTTCATAAACGTGGATATTATTCGCCAGAACGTGGGTGCCGGGTCCTGCGAACGGGTCGTACAGAAGGATGGCGTTTGTCCCACCGGTCACCGTGTTGTTGCGAACCGTAATGCTGGTAATGTCTCCATCCGGGCCAGCGGTAGCCTTGTATTCTCCGAAGCGAAGACCACTTGTACAACCGGTAATCTCATTATCTTCAATAAACACGTCGGAAACACCCTCACCATGGAACACGCTAATACCGCTGCCATAGTTCGTAATATCGTTTCGGCTTATGGTCGAATTAGTCAGCCCCGAGAACTGGATGGCATATCCCTCCCCACTACTTGATGAGAAAGTATTGTCCGAGACTATTGCGTTGGAAACAAGCGGACCCCAAATGGATCCGTCTGCTGTGAGGCCAGTGCCATCAGCCGTGAAGATGTTGTTGTTGATATTCAAACCACTGGTCCCAGCGTCACCCACCGAGACGCCCATCGTGGCATTGCCGGTAGTGTCGAGTTCGTTCCAGGAGATCTCCACGTCTTGCGGAGCGTTCTCGAGCTGGACCAGGAAGGTTGTACCGGCCCCGCTATTGATAGTAAAGCCTTCGCCGTTCGCACCGCCCAGCACGAAGTCATCCGCACCGCTATCTAGGTCGACTACTACACCATTGTCGGCTGTTAGAGTGGTACTGCCTGGACCACTGACGCTCTTGAGCGTGAGGTCGGATTTATTGACAGTTAGATTTTCCGTGTACGTCCCGGCTTCTACAACAACGGTGCTGCCGGAAACCAGATCGATACCTTCCTGAATTCTTCCTGTTGCACCGACCTGCGGACTTGCTGCGGAAACGTGTAGCGTAGAGAAATCACCCTGGAAGCCCGGCGTAACAGGGTCTGTGTCTATGTCGCTATCGAGCCACGGTGTATAGTCAACATTAGCGCTGACTTCGCCGGCAACCCCGGCCGCTGTATTTGTACCATACCAGTTGCCTGAGGCGTCTAATACAAAGCCATTTGTAGGTGTACCATTTACTCTAACACCATATTGACCATTACTCTCTATCTTATTAAAATTAGCTGTTATACTCTCACTACGATCATAACATGGATAAGGTCCGGGACCTACTAAATCAAAGGTAGGATTCCAATATTGTCCCTCCAAATCCAACATGATACCATCCCAGCCGTTATCATGTATATAATTACCGGTAATAGTGTAATTGTTATTGATTGGTCCCATGTAGATTCCGTTTTTCTCATTGTCGTATATCTCGTTATCAATGATGGTCAAATTCTCAGGACCATATCCATCAATTGTCCTATCGCCACTCGCTCTTATAAGAAGTATTCCATTGCCGTACATCAGATTACCAGGAACATCGCCTGGTAATCCACTGTTACCATAAATCTTATTATTCCTTATAGTAAGTCCGGAATAACCGCCGGCTGTTTCGATGCCACTCCTATGACTGCCATAAATCTCATTATCTTCTATTATAGTACCTTCCATTGGGCTTGGGCCTGCAGCGCCATATGCGTTATAAGAACCCCAGATAAAGATATTATTTCCATTACCTTTGGAATCAAATATCTTATTTCCTGAAACAAGACTATTTGTCAAACCTTGGGATGCATCGTAAGGATTAATATCAAAATAAAGATTCATCCTGCCTTTAGTTCCGTCTTGATCATCAAGATTGGTATTTGCTCCTATTATATTATTCCTTATAGTAAGATTCTCCATTGTTTTATCATCAACTTTTACTGTAATTAACATCCTAGAGCCGCTAGTTCCTCTATCAAGGGCTTGAATAACAAATCCTTCCAGGGTAACATTATCGGCATCATCAATTGTAACTACATCTACATCAGGTAAACCTGAAGGAGGTTGAATAATGGATTCTACCGTGTTATCCCAGGCATAGTTATCAGGAACAGTGTATCCATTTTTGTTTAGGTTGGAGGTAGCTCCACGTAAAGTCAATGATTTGTCTATAAGTAACTGCTCTTCATAGGTCCCGGCAGCAACATTAACAGTCGCACCGGAAGCTGCCACGTCAACAGCGTCCTGGATTTGTGCACCGTTAGTGGACGACAGAACATTGACCGTGGTTGCATTACCACTTAGGGTGCCGCCGGTGCTAAGATTCGCATTGAGGTCAATCGAGCCGCCGGTACCGACGTTGAGTGTGATGTCTCCAGTGTCGGTATTGGTAATAGCGGCGTTGACAACAATACTGCTGTTATCGGCGGTTGTCTCCAGCTTTAGGTGATTCGCGAGGGCGTAAATGAGCGCATCAGTAACGGTTATAATATCATTAGCCAGCAACAAAACATTGCTAAAAGCCAGCTGAGCTATAATAGTTGCCGGAGTAAGTTCGAGATTGCCGACGGAGTCGTAGAAAAAGTCGTCAAGATGGTCTACCCAAGTACCATCCGACCCTCCGGTCGTGATAACTTCCAAGGTGGCCGGATCAATCAGCAAAGTTCCGTTCTTACCGGCGACAGCAGATGTATCAACGTGTCCCTCAAACTCCAAATACTCTTTCCCCGAGACCTCCACAAATCCGCCATCACCGGATTCACTTCCGCCCTTCGCCTCAATTATTGCGCCGTCGCGGAAAAGTACCGCTTCCGGTGAATAGACGACGACCTCGCCGCCATCGCCGTTGGTGCCTGCGTTTGCGGTGGTCACGCTGTCAGGGCCGAGAGCGACTACATCCGCGGCAGTTAGAGTTATGCTGCCGCCATCGCCTTCGACGCCATCGGCATTAAGTGTGCCGAATTGGCCAACGCGACCTGCGCCATCCTCAACCGCAATCGTCAGCGAATCGAGACCATCGATAGCCCTTGAGAATGTATCGCCTGCTGCAAGAACAATCTTTCCACCTCTTGCCTCAATGGTGCCCTCGTTAATTACATCGCCCATTCCTTCGACTGGAGGGCCTTGCGGCATAGTGACACCTGCTACTTCGACAACAATGTCACTGCCTTCTGCACCAAGAAATACACTGTCGCCTGCCGCCATTAAGACATATCCACAGGGGCTTGTTATAGTGCCTGCGTTAAGAACCTTTTTGCCGATAAGAGCGACCTGCTCGGCGGAAATATTACCGTAGTTGGCCACTTCTCCAATGCCACCACCGGCAAAATTATATATACCATTCATAAAGTCTGTGTTTGTTATATCCAGCGACGAAGCTGTGAACTTGTAGGCCTGAACAAGAGCCGTAGGACCGAAAACGATACCGTGAGGATTGACAATAATGATGTGTCCCTGGTTGCCAAACAGCGAACCGTCAAACTGGGTTGCACCTCCCTGTATTACTCTGTTCAGCACAGCGAAACTACCGCCGGCCTTAAGAAACTGCAAAATCTCGCTCGGACTGGTATTTAAACTATCCCAGTTTATCACAGCCCGGGCCGAACCCATATTCACGGTAGTGGTATTGCCGCTTTGGCCAACTCCGGCTGTACCAGCCATAACATTAGGGTTGCTCGGCGTGGCCAGTGCGACTTGCATTGGTAAAGCGGAAAGCATACAGTACACTAAAAAGCAAGCCGTGATCTGCCTCAGATAATACTCGTTTGAAATTTTTCTTAACTTTTTCATTTTTTCTACCCTTATCCATCCGATTTTTTTAGCATTATGCATTTCAGTTCCGTCCACGCACCGTATCTCCTCTTCGACTACGCCGTCGAGTAAAATTTACTTTTACCATCTTATCATTAAGCCAACGTTCAGTCGGCCTTTACCTTTCTGGGTGTCATCAGTGGCCGTAAGCGGATAGCCGTAGTATACGGCCCCGGTAAAATGGTCACCGAGTTCCACAATCGTGCCCACGCCTACCGACGAGAGATTTTCATGTTCCTTCTCGGTTCCAATAGGGTCTTTTATCTTGGCCCGGCCATAATCAAAAAAGGCCAGAGGAGCAAGTTTTCTAAGGAAGGGCTTCTCCTCTTGCTCCGCTTCTGTTTTACCAAAACCCGAGTTCCCGTATTTCACCAAGTCAAACTCGTATTGAGCGGATACGAGTATACCACCATCGGCGACAGATTCATATTCATCGTAGCCTCTGACGGAATACATTCCTCCGAAAGCGGTCATTTTCGCGGGTATCAGCCTTTCATCCGAGGTTATCCACTGAAATGAACCGCTTATGTGCTGTATCTCGTCAGGGTCCAGATATTGACTGTGGTTAACCGTGGTTGTATAAATCCTGAACTTACGCTCTGCATTTGTTCGTGCTAGCGTAAACTCGTCAGCGGAAGAACCACTGAAACTTTCAACTTGGTTAAAGGTAAACGATGTATTTGACATATCGTCGGTGCGATGAATATCAACTCCGATTCCCCAAAGGTTCGTCTCTATGTCGGTTCCCAAAAAGCTTGGGAACAACGAAGGAGTGACCTTGCTCCTTTCGTGGCTCAGCGAGCCCGTAACGTCAAAGAACCAGCCATCTTTCTGAAAGACGTTATAACGCAATATACCGCCAAAGAACTTGCCTCTACCAAGGAAATCGAGTAGACCAGACTCTGGGCTTATGTCAAACTCGCTGTATCCGCCGTGAATGTTAAGACGCAGCCGAGGTCCTAACAGCGGAAAATCGTAACTGCCGTAAAACGTGTAATTCTCTTGTATGGTAGTATCCCAAGGGGCCTGATAAATTGCGGTAAAGGTGTCGTCTATACCTAAGAGATTCGTATTGATGACTCCGGTTCTTGGGTTCCATTGCCTTTCTTGGGTGCCGGAATTATCTACCTGTATGAACCAATGCCAAGGGTTTGCTTCGTAAATATTGTATCCCAAAGCAAGTGATTCCGGTTTGGTGCCTTTCGATACAATCACGGAAACATACCTGTCAGGGTTGAGGTTGAGCAAGTTGACAAAATCATCCAACTTTTTCTTATTTGCTACCTGTCCGACTTTTACGGGCGACCACTCTTCAACCGCTGACCGTTGCAAGTATCCCTTTTCTGTTTCATTCTGGTCGGGGTCGTATGTCTTTACCGTGACAGTTGTCACTTTTGCCTCGAGAATTTCTATAGATAAGAGTTGATCCTTCATCTCCACCCCCCGTTCGATTGTGGCCGTAGGCACGTACACATATATACCGGCATAGTTGTTCTCTTGGTAAACAGAGAGAATGTATTGAGTAAAGCCTTGGATAGCTCTTGCTGAAACTTGGCGGGGCTCGGTGGGCTCTAAGATTATGTCATGCAGAACCCGAAGGTCATAAAGGTCGTTGCTCTCTGCCTTGTGCAATGGTTTATCCGAGGCATTATATATCAAGGGCATATCTTTTAACAATTCGTCGGTTGTTATGAGCGTGTTACCGGCGATGCGTAATTTGCTTACGGTAAAGCGTTGGGTTGTGTCCTCTGGTAGATTGATTTGAGCTATGTGCTCTTGGAGTTTGGCTTTAGCTTTTTCGAGAGCCTTTCGCTTGGCTTCTTTGATAGCTTCCCGTTTTGCCTTGGCAGCCTCGGCTCGTATTTCCTCAACTTTCCTGGCCTCATTGGCTTTTCCCTCCAAGGCCGAAACCTCGTCTGCAAAGCAAACCGCTGTCCCCAACAGAAAGACAGAAACAAAGCAAATTGTCCTTGCCATCCTTGCAGCGTTATCCATAATCGCTCTCCTTCATTCATTATTAAATGAGAATCCGTTTTTTTCGTACGGCTTGCAACAAGTCACTAACGTCTGCTGTAAAAGCCGATTGCCACCTACCAACGAAGCCTTAAAACTCAAACAAAACGCCGTGCCTTACCCGCTCTCACAACCCAGCATTATACTAAAACAAGCATCTGGGTGTAAAGGGAAAAATAGTATCTCACACGGTTTTTTGGCGGTTTTCAGTGTTGATAACTGGGTTTGGTGAACTTTCGTCGATTAGGGGCAGCACTTAACATTACATAAAAGCTACAGACGAGGAACATTATCGGATCTTACCGCTTTTGGTGGTTTTTTCAGAAAGGCGCATAAAGAACACGGATTTAGTTAAAAATTGAGCTAGGCACGTTGATTTTTTACACTTTTCCGGGAGCGCTCTTTGCTCGTACGAAGTGAAGGAAAATGAAACCTCCGAGGTATTAACCCTTCAGTCAGCGAGGTAGAGGCAGCCTTTATAGACGATCGCTTTGGCTGGGTTACAGGTTAATTAAAGTACGCCGACTTTCATTGCTAACAGCGTCAGTTGGACAGTGGATTTAACCCCTACCTTCTTTATAATACGATCACGGTGTGACTCAACTGTCTTACGGCTGATGCCAAGCTCACCAGCAATTTGCTTAGAGGACTTGCCCTCTATCGCAAGTTTCGTTACATTACGTTCTTTTGGAGTAAGAAGTGCAAATCCTGCTTTGATATTTTCAAGCTCAGCCCGGTTTTGCTCAACCCTCATGTCAATGGCAAGAGCCATCTTTACATTATCCTAAAGAACCTGGTTTCTGAATGGCTTTTCGAGAAAGTCTAATGCTCCGAGTTTGACCGTTCAGAATACGTAAGAAATACGAACTTTCCCCCAAAGGTCTTGCAAATCTGACCGTAAGTGATTTCCTTACAGTTGTCTGGTCAAAAGTTGTCGTGGTGCCGATAGGCGACATAACGTGAGGTTTTATGCAATGCGGATAACTCCGGGTCTTTTTACCGCTTCTCGCCGTAGAGAAATCTCCTGAAAACCACCTGATGAAAATATGAATAATAATTCTGAGCTAATCAAACCAGCTCGCCGAATTTCGATGCTTATGCCTGTATTTCGCATAGGCGTTGCCCATAAATTCACTTTTCCCTTTTTCATTCTTGGTTTACAATTGGTTTATGTTTCATCTTTGGTTGACAATGCTGATTTTTCTCAACGCAGTTTGGCTCGCACTGGTTCCTTTTTCGCTGCCGGGCAATTGGCTTATCGTTATAACGACGGTTCTGTTCGCCTGGTGGCGTGCCGAAGACGGGATTTTCTCCCTTTATACTCTGGTTGCTGTAACAGCCTTGGCTCTTCTCGGCGAACTGGTCGAATTCTTCGGCGGAGTGGTCGGGGCGAAAAAAGCCGGCGCCCGCTTCCGTGGCTCACTCGGAGCCCTCATCGGTGCTCTCGCCGGTGCCGTCCTTGGCACTTTTCTGATTCCCATACCCCTGCTCGGCACGCTTCTCGGCTCCTGCACCGGTGCAGCTATTGTAGCTTTTGTCTTTGAAGTTTCCAGCGGACGCCGGATGGAAGATTCCGTTCGCCTGGGCTTCGGCGCAGGCCTCGGCAGATTCCTCGGCACCACCGTCAAAATTGTCCTCGGCCTGCTGATTTGGCTTGTCGTTGCTATCGCCGCCTTCTGGCCATAACAAAGCCATCACGGCCGACCCTCTTCGCTCTATGCTCCCAGCGCCTTTTCCGCAGCGTCACCATCAGCGGCATCTACCACAATCAACATCTGGTATTGCCCGTCGCAAACCATCGCAGTGCCGGCAACTCCATTAATACCGGCATCGGCAAGGCCCTTTAGCGACTCCGCCGCAGCTCCTACTTTGTCTTCATCACTGATAATGAAGCCGGTTGCAGCCGTTGCTTTAATCCCCGCCTTCTGCACGCAGGCTTCAAGGCTCTGGGGGGCTTTTGCACTTAAATAGAGTTGCCCACGACCGCCGCTGGCGGAAAATGCCGCAAAACAAAGCAAATCGACATTTGCCGAAGCCGTCCGTGCTAAAAGCTTCTGCAAACTTCCTGGCTTATCTTCAACTTCGAGACAATGAATAGTAATTCGTTTAACAGCCATTTTCTTCCCCTTTCATTTAGAAATGACTATATTTTTCAAGAACCAATCTATCCCCAAACCGCTCTTTGTCAACACAAAATTCTCTTTGATGGAAGCTTTTACCGCTCAGCTAACCGGGTGATTATTACTCAAAACCAATTTTGACTGACTTTTTCAGTGCCGACTAAGTAAACTCTTAGTCTTCAAAGAACTCTTATAATCGAGCGTTTGGATTCGTGTCTTGTCTTAGCCATTCAACAAATTTTGCCAGGCCATCCTGAATGGTTGTATTTGGTTTATATCCCAACTCTCTGACCGCTTTGGTGACGTCGGCAAACGTGCGTTCGACGTCGCCGGGCTGAGGTGGCAAGTATTCCTTGACTGCTTTTTTGCCGAGCGCTCTTTCGATTTCAGCAATTAAATCGTTGACCGATATTGGGCGTGATTCACCGAGATTGTAGATACTAAAGCCGGAACATTTGTTCATTGCTGCGACGGTTCCATCAATTATATCATCGATATAAGTGAAATCGCGCATCATAGTGCCGTCACCATAGACAGGGATGGGTTTGTCCTGCTCGATGAGTTTTGCGAATTTGTGGATAGCCAGATCGGGCCTTTGCCGAGGGCCATAGACGGTGAAAAAACGCAGGGGAGTTATGCAAATCCCGTAAAGGTGATGATACGTATGACAGATAAGCTCGCAGGCCTTTTTGGTGGCGGCGTAAGGTGAGATTGGGAAATCAACATTGTCATCTTCAGAAAAGGGGACCTTTTTATTGTTTCCGTAAACACTCGAGCTTGAGCCGAAGACGAACTTGTTGACTTTATGTTTTTTGGCAGCCTCAAGTAAAACGAGCGTTCCATTTATATTGACATCTGCGTAGAGCAAAGGTTTTTTAATCGAAGGTCTGACACCCGCTCTGGCGGCCAGATGTACGATTATCTCAATAGCGTCGCCAACCGCTTTTTCCATAGCCGTGCTATCACGAATATCCGCTTCAACAAGCTGGAAGTTTTTATTTTTAAGGCAGCTTTCGATATTATGGCGTTTGATTTGAGGGTCGTAGAAATCATCAAAATTATCAACGCCGACAACTATCAAGCCGTCGGCGAGAAGACGTTCGCATAGATGTGAGCCGATGAAGCCCGCAGCGCCCGTTATCAATGCTTTCATAGGACTTTACCTTATGCTGAATAAATGATGACTGCTCCGATGGCCAAACCGACTAAAGCCATAACTCGGAGAAGCATAACCGGTTGTTTTTGCCACCAGTTAATATAGGATTTGACCTTTTCAAGCCCGAGTATGAATATCAACAGTCCCGATATTATGAAAAGAACTCCAAAGGCAAATATTGCCCAGAACTGGCGGCATTGGCGAGCAGCAAGTAAAAAGACAATTGCCAGCACAAACCTTATCAGTGCTGCAAAATACATGCGCCTGCCCTGCTTGAAGAATTCCATTAAGTGTTTCATAATATCGGGCTTTAAAAAATACACGATTGTCATAAAAACGAAAACTATACCTATAATTCTAATAACAATATCCATAATATTGCCCCTTTATTTTCTTCCGATACTGTGGTATTCGATTCCTGCCTTTTTAACTACATCGGGGTCGTAAAGGTTTCTGCCGTCGAAGATAACCGGCTTTTTCAGCTTTGTTTTAATAACTTCGAAGTCCGGGTTTCTGAATTCCTGCCAATCGGTGAAGATAACCAGGGCATCAGCGTTATCAAGTGCATCATATCCATTCTGGAAGGTTTCGATTTTGCCATCCAAAGCTGCCATCGCAGCCGAGGCTGCTTCAGGGTCATAAGCTCTTATCTTCATCTGACAATCGAGAAGCTTCCTTATACAGTGAACTGCCGGTGATTCTCTCACATCATCGGTTTTTGCCTTAAAGGAAAGTCCCCAAACAGCTAATACGGTTCTGTCTTCTTGGCCGGCAAAGAAATCGGTAATACGTTTTGCAAATCGCCCCTGCTGATTTATATTTACCTGTTGTACCGATTTAGCTATCGCCATTTCAACTCCGTGTTCGGAGCCGGTATGAATCAGCGCCCGAATATCTTTCGGTAGGCAGCTTCCCCCAAAGCCGACACCCGGAAACAGAAAGGAGCGTCCAATCCTCGAGTCGCTGCCGAGTCCCTGCCTGACCTGCTCGACATCCGCACCAACCTTCTCGCACAGTGCCGAGATTTCATTCATAAACGAAATTCTCGTTGCCAGCATTGTATTCGCCGCATATTTTGTCATCTCAGCAGAGATGGGGTCCATAAATAATATCCGGTTGCTCCTGCGCATAAATGGACTATACAACTGGGTCATTTTCTCCCTAACAGCAGGGTTGGTTGTCCCTATAATTATCCTGTCAGGGCTCATAAAATCCTCAACGGCGGCACCTTCTTTCAAAAACTCCGGATTACTGACGTAATCAAACTGCGTTTCTGTTTTGGATTTTATAATGTTCACTACCTTCGTGCATGTACCTATCGGCACAGTACTTTTTGTTGCAATGATTCGATAGTCGTTGAGATTTTCGCCAATTTCACCAGCGACTGAAAGAACGGCCGATACATCAGCTGAGCCATCAAGTGCTGATGGAGTGCCAACCGCAAGAAAGATAATAAGCGAATTGTCCAGCCCGTATTTCAGGTCAGTTGTAAAGTGTAATCGGCCAAGTTTTTCATTGTGCTTGACTATTTCAGTCAGGCCCGGCTCATGAATAGGAATTACTCCATCTTTCAAACCGGCAATCTTTTCGCTATCATTATCAACGCATATGACACTGCTGCCGGCTTCTGCCAAGCACCCAGCCGTAACCAATCCGACATAACCGACTCCGACCACACAAATATTCATTTTCTATCTCCTGTTACACCGAGACCTTGAGACTAATCAACAACCTCTATCATATCAGTATCTATCTCGACACTTGTCGCTTGGCCGAGCATATCTATCTGTAAAAGCAAACGCGCAGTGCTTCTCGTCTTGACGACAATGCCCTGCAAATCGGCTAACGGTCCCCCTATAACCCGGCAGTATTGGCCCGCTTTGATGTACTTATGTGGTGTCAGAGCAGCACCCGTTCGAAGAGCTTGTTCAATTTGCGATAGTTCGTTAAGTAATCTTTGTTGGTCTTTGACTGCGAGTAGATTTGCAACACGATTGGTTCGCA
>CAYYFT010000010.1:0-14439 GCA_964471015.1 uncultured Pirellulales bacterium
TAGTTGAAGAAGTTCAATCAAACTTCAAGATGGCGGAAAGTATATTAGTATATGCATATATACTAATATAGTATTTCAGCAAATTTTGGGTGTTTAGTAAGATTGGTAGTACTTTGTTGAGTCGGTTATGAAAATTGCGAAGTGCTGGCGGAGGGCGGCGAAGGCGGAGAAAAGTAGAACGGTTGAACAGTGGAACAGTAGAATAAATTAAAAATCAAAATGCAAAAAGCAAAACTACAAAGCAAAAATAAAAAATGTAAAGACACTGAAAACGAAAGACAGATACTCGATACTGGATACTTGATACTCGTTACGAATTGAGGGGACAAGGTTGCTGTTGCTGGCGGAGGGCGACCGCCGGAGGCGGGGGACGGATGAGGGAAGAGGGACGATGGGGGACGGATGCTCGATACTGGATGCTCGATACTCGGTGTGGCGGAGGGGATTAAAGGGCGATATTTAGCTCTTTTTTACTTGCTTTGTAGGTTACAAAGCATATAATTCTATCAGGTCAATTCGAGGAAATTTTGAAAGGAAGGAAAATGGAGAAGCTTCTAACCATATTACTTTTTGCATGCTTATTCTTGCCGAGTTGTGCCACAAACGAAATTGGGCAAATTGAGAAAAGCAACCTAACAACAGGAATGGTTAAGAAAACAATAATAGAGGGTGTTACAACTCAGAACGAGATTCTAAAGGTTTTCGGTGCCCCAAATATAATAACGAAAAACAAAAGTGGCAATGAAGTATGGACTTATGACACTGTTTCGGTTGTGAAATCCGGCGAGGAGGGTTACTGGAATGTCGTTGTAGGCGGTGGAAGCGGAGGTAAAAGTTCTACTTCAACGAGAACATTTACATTGATGATTGAGTTCGACAACAAAAGCGTGGTTAAGGAATGTAGTTACAGGGCATCAGCTTTTTAAGGGATTGGAAGATGAAAAAATTGTATATCTGCATCTTGCTAACAGTGCTTTCGACTGGATGTAGCAAACCACAATTAACAGCTTTGCAAATGAGGGAATTACAATCGCGAGATTTGCAAGGAACCTTTGAAAACGCCTATAAAGCTAATTTACAAGTTTTGCAAGATTATGGTTATGTCATCAAGAACTCAGATTATAAATCTGGCGTTATCCAGGGAGAAACGGGTGTCAAGAAAGACAAAAACTACTTTTGGAACAGCTTAATGGTTAACTCCGAGGCAACCGCCACATTAGAACAGTTTGGCCCAAATACAGTTAAAGAAAGACTGTCACTTGTTAAAAATTGGACCTATGTATATTATGGAGGTGATGTAAAAAGCGAAACGGTTGTTGACCCACAACTCTATCAGAGAATTTATGATGATATACAAAAGGAAATTTTTGTGAGGGAAAATCTTAACAAATAAGCCATAGTCTCTTACTGCTCGGATTAGGTGGTTTAGTTTTGAGAAAAAGAAAACAATAAAGAAAGTAAGAGCTGAAATGTCAGATAATTACGATATACAACAAGTCTGTGAAAATGGGCATCAAATAACTGATTGTTATAATATAAGCCCGGAGAAACAAAAGAGTTTTTGCCAAAAATGCGGCGCTGCCACCATAACTGTTTGCCCAGATTGCGGCGAAGGAATTCAAGGAGCTCAGATTAAAATTAGTCAGAGTTATATTGACGCTAGGTCTGGTCGTAAGACAATGACCCCTATAACACACCCTGATGTGCCTTCCTACTGTCATAATTGCGGTAAACCTTATCCTTGGACAGAAAGAAACATTTTGACAGCTATTCAGATTTTTGCAGAGTTCGGAAATCTAGAAGATGACGAAAAGAAGGCCATAGAAGAAGATATAAATAACATTGCCAAAGATATACCGCAGGCCGAGCTTTCAGCGATGAGAATAAAACGCATATGGGGGAAGTATGGCCCAGTTGCTTACAATGTCATAATGGAATTTGCAAGCAAGACAGCGGCAGAGATATTGAAAAAATAATAACAACTCCCACAGCCTGTGCCATAGGTGCGCTTAAGCGGGAACAAATTCTCCCTTTTCCCTCAAAATCAGTTGACTTTGCGACAAAGTCGGGGAGAGTTTTAGCCAGATACTTTAACCGCGCTCGCAATGACCCCGATGAGATAGCTGCGCATCTCATCCCGGTGGGATAGTGAACGACACATCCCACAGGACAAGCGGGGCAGGCAGGGCAAGCTGGCGGAGGCACGAATTAGTCGTTAGTCGCTGGTCGATAGGAGAATGAGATTGCTGCGCTTCCTCCTTCGCCAAGGCTACGGAGGACAGGGCGGAGTGAGATTGCGCGGTGGTGGCGGAGGCCGCGATGGTTTCGTATTGCGTATATCGTATATCGTTGGAGTAGAATAAAACGGTATCCCCTTCGAAAAGCTCAGGGTAAACTCACTTCGGAGGCGGGTCCCAGATAAAAACCCCCGACTAATGCATTTGAGGGCTGGCTGCGTGGGGACAAAGGGAAAAATCCTTGCTATCTTCAGGGAAATCGGGTAGAATTATTTTGTGGCAAAATGGGGGCCGAAAGTCAAGAAGGAGGTAAACTGGTGAAAAGTGCAGTAAGCCATCAAAAAAAGCGGATATTGTCTGTTGTATCGGTTGTAATAGCGCTGACGGTATGTCTGAGTCTGGCCCAGCAGGCGTTTGGCGAAGCTGAAATCATCGGTTCGTGGGTAACGGGCATATCCCATACGAAAGAATCCGGCAGCGACCGTTTGCTGGTTGTGATTGCACACGGTGAGAGCAACTGGTGGAGCAGTCCGAGTTTATCGAGTGTGACATACGCCGGACAAACGCTGACGAAGGTCGCGGATATAGTCGAGGGCAGCAGCTGGGTAACGAAGGCATACGTCGGGGTGTTCATCCTCAATGAGGCCGGCATCACTGCTGCAAGCGGCGATGCCATCAGCGCATCGTGGAGCGGCACAAGCTCAAATTCGTTAACAAGCGTATTTATCGGCAATGTCGAACAATCGGTTCCTGTGACAGATTATGATACCGGCAGCGTAACGGACGCTTCGACGGTATCAACTTCGTCACTATCAACAAATGACGGGGATATTGTTATCGCGGGTGCGACCTGCACCGAGAGCGGAGCATATACACCAAACAACGGCTTCACCGAAGCGGTCGAATCTCCGATTTCAAGTGCCGATGGCTGTGGCGCTTACAAGGCCGCAACAGGTGCAAGTGAAACGCCGAGCGTAACGCACTCCACGAGCAGCAACCGGCAAGCGCTTATTGGTTTCGTGGTTCAGGGATTGGTTATTGACCCGAATAAGGCCTCACATCCGAATCCGGGCAACGGGTCGAGCGGTATTCTTATTTCCGCCGGTTTATCGTGGGACGCTCCCACAGCATATACGCCCAGCAGCTATGACATTTATTTCGGAACCGACCCTAACGTCTACGACAATCCCAAGTATACCATCGATACGAACAGCTACGACCCGCCGGGCGACCTCTTGTTCGGAACAACTTATTACTGGGTGGTCGATTCCAATGACAACGGCACAATACATCCCGGCTTCCCTTGGAGCTTCACGACTTTCAAACTTTCCGACCGGGTTGCGGGCAATATGATTCTGCTAAACGACAACGGCGGGTGGTGCTGGTATCAGGACGAAAAGATTGCTTACGACCCCGTCGGAGGTAATATTCTTACGAGCACGACTGCGTGCTATGTAGGTTTTGGCGGAGTCGGGGGGACAAGAAATGATGATACGGATGCAACTACATTTAATATCGACACAGGCAAACGGACGCGGGTAGTTGCGAAAGAGCCTTACGGCGGCGATGACCACAATATGGGCGCATTCTGGATACGGCCTGACGGCAGGTATCTGCATTTTTATTGCGAGCATTATACAGACTATACAACCTATTACCGCCTGTCCACCTATCCGAATGATGGCAGTGTCTGGAACAGCGAGCAATCGTATAACTGGATGACTATCCCCGGCAGCCCGGGCGTTGATGAGCCCAATTTTTACGATAGCAGTTATACCAATATTGTCTACCTCTCTGGCGAGGGAACCCCCGGAGTGGGCCGATTGTATAATATTCACCGTATATTCGCCCGAACTCCATGTATTGCTTACTCTGATGACTGGGGCCAGAACTGGACCTACATGGGGCGGCTTAATAGTCCCGTGGGAGGTCAGACATACTCGAACTTTTATCACAAGTTCGCAAACAATGGAGTTGACAGAATTGACTTTATCGGCTGTGAGAACCACCCGCGTGATAACAACAACAATGTCTATCACGGCTATATAAAGAACGGCAAGAGCTACGATTCTAACGGAGTTGAAATCGACACTATTAACAACCAGGATGCCCCTTCCGTTCAAGCGTTTACGCCGATATTTATCGCTGATACGACTATAGATGCTAATTCATATCACACGGGCTGGACCAATGAACTGGAGCTGGACAAAGACGGCTACCCGGTTTGCCTGTATCAGACCCGCCACGGCACGGAACCGTGGGGTTGGGACAGCGGCAGTTGGGGCAACATCGGCGCAGCGGACCACCGCTTCTTCTATGCACGTTTCAACGGCACGGAGTGGACTTCCACAGAACTATGCAAAATGGGAGGAGGGCTTCATCTACCCGAGCAGGATTACCTCGGCATGGGCTGTATTCATCCTAATGACGCCAACGTTGTTTATGTAGCAACACAGTTCGACCCGCGAGACGATACGGAGTATGAGTATCGCGAGATATTCAAGGGCGTTACACCTGACAGAGGCCTGACGTGGAACTGGACGCAAATAACGTTCGATTCTACACAAAATAATACCCGCCCAGCTATTCCCAAATGGGACGCCAACGACACGGCGGTTGTCTGGACAAGAGGCAATTGGGAACAAAACAATTATGAACGGTACGACCTTGTAGTTGTAGGAATAGTTGACCAGAAAGATGTAACACTCGGCAAGGTTACTTATATTGACGCCGACGAGATTAACACTAAAGAGTCAGACGATACGGCGTTTACCCCGACAGGCCCGAGCGGAAGCGCCGGGGCCGCGGACAACCAGTGGCACGAATATACAGGATACGGCAACGGAGGCAGTTGTTATACCGCGGGCGACGGCGGAACCGAAGACGCTCCTACGATAAAGACGACCATAAGCGGTCTGGCAGACGGGACGTATGACGTGTTTGCGTACTTCTGGAGCGACCCGGAACAGGACTGGGGCATAAGGGGCGGCTTCGAATCGACTGATATGCTGTGCTTCAGCAAGCAATCCTCTCAATTTGCCGAAGCATCGCAGTTCTCCGGCTCCGTGGAGACCGTCGGCAGCGGTGTAATACTTTACCGTGTTTATATTGGCCGTGAGGAAGTGAGCGAAGGCAGTCCGATTGTTGTCTACCTCGATAACTATGACAGCACTTATAATTCTAACGCACCGACCCGGACGACGTATGACGGCGTCGGGGTGGCCAGTGTGATAATAGGCGGTATCCCCGGCGACCTTAACGATGATGGGAAGGTAAATCTGATAGATTTTGCGATACTTGGTCAAGGGTGGCTGACGATTTACGATATGGGTACATTGGCCGATATCGCTGATTACTGGCTGTTTGGAACTTAAGAGCGCATTTTTGCGGAATGACCACAGGGATTTTTGACCCCCAGTGAAGCTGGGAGCCAAACATATTTTAGATTGCCACGCATCGCTTCGCGATGCTCGCAATGACGGTTTTACTCGAAATTTACCTGTATCGATTTATCCTTCTTACTGAGAGTTACTTTCTTCTGCACACCGTTTGAGGAGATGACGTAATCCCCGTAGAATGCTCTCGTCTTAAAAATGCCGTCGTCACCAGCTTTGCCGGGGGTTTGGGTCCACCACTTGTTAAAGACAAGGTCGCGATAAGCTTCGACCTGCGGGGTGGGTGTCCAATCTTTCTTCCACATAGCAGTATTCGGCATCCAGTGGTCCTGCTCCCAGAAACACCACATTATGATGGCTTCGACGTTCGGGTGCGCAAAGCAAATCGGGAAAAACATTCGAAGGGCGTCGGCCTTATCCTGTTCATCATCACCGACGAAAAGACATTCGGTGATTTTAATCGGCAGATTGAACCTGGCGAGCTGGTCGAGGGTTTTCTGGACGTGCTCCGGGGTAGTAGGGGCTTTGCCGGCGGCCTTTGTCGCAACAAAATGGCCCTGGCAGCCGATACCGCCGATGGGGACACCGTTGGCGAGAAGGGTTTCGATTTGGGTTATATAAGTGGCGGCGTTGTAACCACCCTCGACAAGGATGCCGTAGTCGTTTACGAAGAGTGTGATATCGGGATTGCCCACCTTGGCCATATAGGCCATTTCGTTTATAATGCCGTAACCCAGACGACGACGGAAGAAGTCACCATTAATCATCTCATTGTTCAAATCAAACTCTTCGATTCGGCCTTTGAAGTGTTTTGTAACATCAATTGCCCGGCGGTGGACTGCTGCGCGGAGCTGGTCGTTATTGAGCTTATTCAGCCAGGACATAATGTATTTGTCTTTGGCCCAGAATATGCAGTGGCCGCGCATCGGGATGTTATATTCATTGCAGATTTCCCATATTCTGTCGGCCCTGTAATAATCGATAACGTCAGGGGCTGCCTCGCAGTCATACCATTTCAGGGCGTTTTCGTGGACGGCGTAGTTGAAATTCTCGCTTAAGACCTTCAGAAACATCTTTCTGTCTTCAGACGACATAGCGTTAGTGCTCTTTTCAGCGAGGTGATTTCCAATAGCGGTGCCGAACAGAAATTCGTGACGAACCTGTTGAACTTCAACAACAGAGCCCGGTTTGGTCTTTACTATGATATCGCCCATTCGGATTTCCGCTATACGGGCGTCTATGGCAGATGGCGTCAGCTTTGCTGAGATATCGTCCTGAGCAAAACAGACAGGGACAATAAGTGTAATTATAACCGGAAATAAAAGCCTTGACTTTGCCTTCATAATCTATGCTCCTTATTTACATTTGACTATCATTTCTACTTACCAATCGACTGATATACCTCTATACCAGAAAAACCAAGCCAAATCAAGGACGTCCGATGTGCTCTCTGCTGTCTGCCGAACTGCAGGCAGTCCCTGACGACAGAGGATAGACGAGGGGAGACAGAGGACAAAAGGAATATCGAACACGGAATTTCGAATGATGAAGCACGAAGACGGTTTAATTTGTGGAAATTTGTTGCAATTTTCGTTAAGCAGGGTTAGGATTTGGCAAAATTAGCTCGGTTAGAAAACTTAATACTAAAGGTTGTAGCAAATGGCTGAGCGGGTCGAGGACAGCGATAAAGGCGGAAAAACCGCCGTCAGCAGGGTCGTGAGCGATTTTGTTGAGGGTCTGAGCGACGAGCACCGGATGCTTGTGGTCCTGAAGGCACAATTGTACGGCGGGTCGTGGGAACCAATGCTCGACGACCTGCAAAACCGCTTAGACGGTAAGCCGTATATATTTAAGCTGGCAAATCGAATACAGGACGATATCGAACGCATTGAGCAGATGCAGGAATTCGAGGCGAAGCATAAAATTGATTTGGCTGACTATGTTGATTTGCCGTAAAAGGGGAAAAGCAAAAATTTATTTTTGTGAGGGTAAAATAAAATGTTGAAGATGTTGCGAAGCAAATTGGTTTTTCTGGTGAGTTTTTTTATTTTCTGTGCTGTGCCAAACGGCACAGCTACGGAGGGTGGTTCGGAGCGGCTTGTTCCGCCGGAGCTACTCAAGGGTGCTGAGCTGGAAATATTGTGGGAGAACAAGCTGCCGATAAAGAAAGGGGAGAGTCTGGAGCAATTATTTATTCTTGGTAACCGTATCTATGGGCTTTCGAACCGCAATTTTATGGTTAGCCTGAACAGGGAAAAAGGTAATGTGATATTCAGCAGGCCTATTGCCAATGTTGGTTTGCCCGTGACCGGGCTGGGGCTTTACGAGGGTGGGCTTTTTTCTATAGCCGGCAACAAGCTGGTTGAAATTAATCCGGAATCCGGCACGGAGCGCAGCGTCAAACGTCTTGAGTTTGGCGTAGCTTGTCCTGCTGTCCGCAACGGCTCGTATTTTTATGTTGCGGGAACTGACAGGCGTATACATATATTCCGTTCGGAAGACAAAGTTCAGGTTTTTGAGGTGGCTGCTGAGAGTGATTCGATAATTACTTCGATTGTTGCCGATGAGGATTTTGTAGTCTTTGCCACCGATGCGGGTGATGTGATAAGTATCACGCCGGATAAGCCCGGGAAGTTGTGGCAATTTAATGCCGCCGACGGTATTGCCCGTCCGATTGTAACGGATGGGAAATCGCTGTTTGCCGCCAGTAAGGATACGAATCTTTACAGGCTGAACTTACGGACGGGAAAGCTCGTTTGGAAGTACCAGACTGGAGCAATGCTCGAGAAGGGGCCAGTGGTCACGGAAGGAATGGTTTATCAATATGCCCGCAATGAAGGCTTGTCGGCGATAGATAAAGAAAGAGGGAAACTTTTATGGCAGTTGGCTGAGGGTGTTGATTTGTTAGCTGAGGCGGATGGTAAGGCCTATGTGATTACGAACGCAGAGACGCTGGTAGTGATGGATAACAAGAAAGCAAAGCAGTTGTATTGCGTCAATTTGGCGGGGGTTTCAAGACACGCTGCCAATGTGGCGGACTCGAAAATCTATATTGCAGATAAAAGCGGCCGAATTGCCTGTTTAAGGCCAGTAAAGAACAGATGACAAAAGTCAGAGGACGGGGGGCAGAAAACAAAGGGCAGAGCTCACCCTATAGTTAGGATTAGAAGTTTTTTATCGATGGAAAGGAAGTTCAAATGGATGTGAAAGTTGAGACAGCGTTGATAAGTGTTTCTGAAAAAAAAGGTATTGTTGATTTTGCAAAGAAGTTGAGCAAGATGGGGGTCAGGATAATCAGCACCGGCGGGACGGCCAGAAAGTTGAGTGAGGCGGGTGTGAGCGTTGTCGGTATCGAATCGGTTACGGGTTTTCCCGAGATGATGGACGGCAGGGTAAAAACGCTCCATCCAAAGATACACGGCGCTCTGTTGGGGCTGCGTGATAAAAAAGAACATACCGATGCAATGAAAGAGCACAGCATTGAGCCGATTGATTTGGTGTGCGTAAATCTTTACCCGTTCGAAGCGACAATCGCCAAGGCCGACTGCACATTAGAAGAGGCGATTGAAAATATTGATATTGGCGGGCCGAGTATGATTCGCTCGGCTGCGAAGAATCATAAATTTGTAACGGTTGTTACTGAGCCGGGGCAGTATGATAAGGTCATTAAAGAAATGCAGAAAAACAACGGGGCTGTTAGTGAGGGGCTGCGCAGCGATTTTGCAAGGGTTGCCTTCGGACTGACGGCTTCATACGATGCCGCTATCTCAAAGTATCTTAACAATAAGGCGGCGGTAGAGTACCCGGAAAGAGTATCCGTTGCACTCAAGAAACAAACGTCACTTCGTTACGGCGAAAATCCTCATCAAAGCGCAGCTTTCTATAAGCTGGCATCAAGCAGTGAGATGTCGGTTAGCAGTGCCACGTTGTTAGAGGGCGGCAAAGAAATCAGCTTTAATAATCTTCTGGATACGAATGCGGCGTTCGAGCTGCTGAAGGAATTCTCCGAGCCGGCGGCGGTTGTTGTTAAACACCTTAATCCCTGCGGCTGTGCGGTCGATGAGGATATTTGTCAGGCATATCGAAAGGCGTACGAAGGCGATGTCGTTAGTGCGTTCGGGAGTATCGTAGCGTTGAATAGAAAAGTGGACGTTGAGCTTGCTCAGACAATTATGGAATCTTACAGCCGATTCGGAAAGGCGAAGGGGGCAGGTGGGTTCTTTGCTGAGGTAATTATCGCACCGGAATTCGAGCCGGATGCAGTTGAGATAATCCGGACGCTGAAGGCCTGGGGCAGCAGGGTTCGGCTGATGGAGACCGGGCCGATTGACAGGGCAAAGATTGATTGCGGTGAATTTGACGCCCGGTGTATCGTCGGCGGGATGCTTTTGCAACAGCGAGACCTGGTCGGCTGGGAGCCGGATGTGCTGACGTATCCAACAAAGGCCAGACCTACCACCGAGCAGCTTGAGGATTTGCGGATTGCGTGGCTTGTAGCCAAACATACCAAGAGCAATACGATTGTGCTGGTTAAGAACAGGAAAGTATTGGGCGTGGGGGCCGGGCAGATGAATCGAGTTGAGTCTGGGTTGATTGCATTTAAGCGTGCCGGCGATGAGGCCAAGGGGGCTGCGTTAGCATCGGATGCGTTCTTCCCATTCCCCGATAATATCGAGAACGCCGCCAAGGCGGGCATAGCCTGCATAGTTCAGCCGGGCGGCTCGCAAAAGGACGATGAAGTTATAGCTGAGGCAGATAAGCACGGCATCGCGATGGTGTTTACAGGGAAGAGACATTTCAAACATTGAAAAGATTTGGCGGGGCAAGCCCCGCCCTACAATAATAGCTCTACAGTCCTGCGGCTTTGCGGAGTTTGCTGACATAATCGGTTTTTTCCCAGGTGAAGTTGGCGCCGGTTCGGCCAAAGTGACCGCCGTGTGAGGTTTCTGCGAAGATGGGTCGGGCAAGCTTCAAATGGCGAATCATTGCTCGGGGGGTCAAAGGGAAAAGTTTTTTTACGATTTGACTTATTTTTTTCTCGCTGATTTTAGCAGTTCCTTCAGTATCTACCAGCACGGAGATGGGCCTGGCGACGCCGATGGCGTAAGAGAGCTGGATTTCGCAGGCGTCAGCGAGGCCGGCTGCGACGATATTTTTGGCGATATATCTGGCCATATAGCTTGCGGTTCTGTCAACTTTCGTTGGGTCTTTGCCGCTGAAGCAACCACCGCCGTGGCTTCCTCTGCCGCCATAGGTATCGACGATGATTTTTCTGCCAGTCAGGCCGCAATCGCCTTTTGGGCCTCCTATTACGAATCGGCCTGTCGGATTGATGTGGTATATGATGTTTTTGTCGATGAGACGTTTCGGCAGAACCGGCAAGATAACCTTTTCGATTATTTGCTTTCGCAATTGCTTATAACCAATTGACGGTGCATGCTGGGTTGCTACAACGATTGTATGGACACGTTTTGGTTTGCTATTTTCGTATTCGACCGTCACCTGGCTTTTTCCATCAGGTCGCAGCCAGGGAAGCTTCTTGTTCTGTCGCATTTTTTCCAGCCGAGTTGTAATAGCATGTGCGAGCTGGATTGGCATAGGCATTAGTTGCGGTGTTTCTCTGCAGGCGTAGCCGAACATCAGTCCCTGGTCTCCGGCACCCTGTTCTTTGTGCAGACCAGTGCCCTCCGTTACACCCTGGGAGATGTCCGGGCTTTGTTTTCCGATTGATACGAGGACTGCACAGTTTTCGCAATCAAATCCGAGCTTGGGGTCATCATAACCAATTTCCCTGATTGTCCGGCGGACCACCGAAGGAATATCAACGACGGCATAAGAAGTGATTTCGCCTGCAACTATTACCGCAGCATCCTTAACGAGGGTTTCGCAGGCGACCCGACTTTTCGGGTCCTGGGCGAGCATTGCGTCGAGGATTGCATCAGATATGTGGTCGGCCACTTTGTCGGGATGGCCCATCGTTACGGACTCGCTGGTGAAAAGATACTTGCTGGCGTCACAATTAAGATTGCTGTGGATGGATTTTTTTGCCATTTGTGATTTACCCTTTTAGTAGTTCATTGTTTATAATTTGTTGTTCATAGAATTAGGAACCGTCATTTAGTATCCAATTATAATTCATATATTTAATAGAGTAGCTTTCCACTTCAAGGAAGGTTATGTCCTGTTGAGAGATATAATTTGTGGCTAAGTTCAAGACGGCCCGGACGGATGGCTGCAGGTCTTTAAATTTTTTGTCTGTGCCGTATTTACTGATAAACTCTTCTCCGAACCACTTCGATTGAAACATAGCGGAAAGACAGACTCTTTGCTTTTCTCTGTCTATCCTGAATGCGAGTGGGCTGGATAAGAATTTTCTGGCCTGGTCGTCCAGCTGCTTGTAGAGCCTGCACCCGTAATACGGCTCATTGCGCAAAGGCGGGCTGGAGAGGCTGGCGTAGGATATGGCTAAGAATACTCGTGGTTCGTCAAACTCTCTGCGTAAAAACCGCTGTTCAATTTCTCTAAGGGTAAATTCCTCATCCATCACGATAAACTTTTGTCTGCTGATGCCGTCGATATTCCTGTTGATGTGTCTGATGCTGTCCGGAGGCCAGAAAATACGTAGAATTCGCGATGACTCGATAGGGTAATTGTCGACAATTATTTCGAGCATTTTTATGTTATAGGCGTTGAGCCAGAAAGCGATTTTGTCGTCCTGTGGCCAGGAATCATATTCGTCCGGGTCAAGTTCGGCAAATTCACCCAGGAGCCGGTTAAGCTCCGGCTTCTTTCGTTTGAGCGTTTTATAATCAACCATCCCCTTATCGTCGACGTAGTTTTTCAAGATGCCGGCGCATTTGTCATGAAAAGAAACAATCGGGTAAGGTTTGACTTTATGAGATTTGACAGGTTCAGGCGAAACCTTCGAGCAGCCGGCAATAGAAGTAAATACAGTTAGAGTTATAAAAGCAGTGAGTTGTTTGGTCATTTCGCCACTTTCTAAAAATAGTCTATCTACAACAGAAATATGCTAAGCTGCTTTTCACACTTTTACAAGGAAAAATCTGAATTTAGCAAGAGACATTCACAGGGAAAAACAGATGAGGTGATACCCATCAGCCCTTCAAGACGGCTAAAGGGACCATTCGAGCGACGGCCCTGGCCCAGCCGCATTCGATGACAATCCGCACGACCTCATCAATGTCTTTATAAGCGTCCGGTGCTTCTTCCTTTATTCTGCGTTTGTCACCGGTGATGAGTTTTATACCTTCCATACTGCGTTTGAACCGGTCATCGCTAATGAGAGCCGGCGCAATGATTTTGCCCCCGCGAGATTTTCCCAGAGCGGCGGTACGGCTCATCACTCTACCGGCTCCGTGGTTGACCGAACACAAAGATTCTTCGGAATCGCCTGTTCCGACGAGCAGGAAACTTGCGGTACCCATTGAGCCTGGGATTATTATCGGCTGGCCGGTTTTTTCGAAAATGGTATCTGCCATACGTTCGCGACCGAAGGCCCGTGTGGCACCTTTGCGGTGCACCCAAAGCTGCCGGCCTTGGTGGGTTTCAAGCTTTGCCATATTGTGAGCGACATCATAGACGAGCTGCAGTGGTGTTGGGCCGAACATTCTGTTGAAACATCGTCTTACAAGCAGGGCCATAACGTGGCGATTGGTAAAAGCGAAGTTGGCGGCGGCAGCCATTGCGGCGATATAATTTTTACCGGCATTGGTGTCGGTCGGTAGATATGAGAGCATTTTTTTTCGTTCAGCCATATCCGGCCTTTGCGCGGCGATGTTCATATATCGGTCGGCGATTTCATAGCCGAATCGACGAGAGCCGGAGTGTATCATTACAACGATTTGGTTCTTAAAAAGACCAAAGGTTTTCGCTAAGGCCTCATCAAAGATTTCCTGGACATATTGAATTTCGATGAAATGGTTTCCCCCGCCAAGTGTTCCAAGCTGAGCGGAACTCTTTTGTATTGCTGCGTTTGGTACTACAGCGAGGTCGCTGGGGAGGCAGCCGTTTTCTTCGATTCTTTTGAGGTCATCGGCGAATTCATCGGGGTCGAATGCCTCCCATGCTCGATGACTGGTCCTTTGTGCGAGTGTGGGTACTGAGGCTACGCCCTTATTAACGACGGCCTCAAGGCCGGTTCTGTCTAACGCCAAGTTAGATTTGCCTTCGCCGAGCGGGACGTCTCTGGCGATAGAGGCAGCGATTTTTTCGGTATCGATACTGCCTTTGGAAAAGGGTGTGCGTAAGAGTCGCATACCACAGTTTATATCGTATCCGACGGCGGCGGGCATTATGGCCATCTCCAGTCCTAAAACAGCCCCGATTGGTATGCCGAAGCCGACGTGGATATCGGCAGTGGCGAGAACCTTCTTTGCCGGCGGCAAAGAGGCGGCATCGCAAAGCTGGCGGACTGCCTCCGGTTCGAGGCTGATGGAATCAGAGGCAAAAATGGTTGCTTCTGTAACCATTTGACCACGGCGTTCCATACGAAGCCGGAGGGGGTCCGTGCGAGTGAGTTGAACTGACGGCTCGGACATAAGAAAACCCTTAAAGAGTTACAGGTTCTCCGTAAGTCCGCTTGGGGACGCCTGACGGCGGAGTCCCCAGCGAATTAGATATTATTATACCAGCTTTTGAGCTTTATGCACAGAAAGTCTTGCGAATACAGTGAAGAAAAGTTGCCTGTTGTCCGCAAGTCCGCTTGGGGACGCCTAACGGCGGACTCCCCGGTGAGGACGAGTGCAGGATACCGAATTAGCTTGACATAAGCGGGTTTGAACTGTATC
>CAYYFT010000010.1:14539-18710 GCA_964471015.1 uncultured Pirellulales bacterium
GAGGACGAGTGCAGGATACCGAATTAGCTTGACATAAGCGGGTTTGAACTGTATCCTTGGTGGGTGTGAATGTGGGATATGATGAATGATGATTGCTTTTAGAGGATTTTTGTAATAATGAAAAGTAAATGTCTGATTTTAGCTGTTTTGGTGGCATTTTCGGTTTTAGTGACAAATCCAGGGTTTGCCGCTGTTGATACCCGTGAGATCGATGTATGTGGCCATAAGGAAGTACTTGACGACGGCGATTTGCAGATTATCGACGATTTTGTCGCTGAGGCGGTAGATGAATTGGTGAAAACCGAAGATTTTACCTTGATAGCAAGGACTCGTGCGGTAATTTTATCTCGCAGCAGTTCCAGTGAGGATAGCGCCAAAGCCCAATATGCCGAACAGTTTTCTGAGTCGGCCCATAAATACATATCTAAGGCGTTTGAAGCAGCGGAGGAGTTAACTCCGGCAGAGCGCAGGTTCAAAATAATTCTTAATCTCTTAATACTGGTAGATTCCCTGGAAGAGCCCCTGCTTGGGGATTTGGCTATGAAGTGGCTCAATGACGAGAATAAGGCCATTCAGTACTGGGCGGTTCATTCTGTTACCAACCCTGGTATCACAGAGCTCTACAATGCCGGAGGAGCCGACAATTTGGAACTGGCCGGGAAGATAACAGAGCAACTAAAAGGGTTAGTTGAGAACAGCAGTCCTGAGATATTAGCTTTGATGGCTGAGTTTGCGGCTACGGTGGACATTCCACAAGGAGAGGAGCTGCTGCTGCAGATAGCTGATACGCGAATAAGCAGATATGCAGACTGGACAGTTGAGTACGAACTTCTGGACGGTTCCATCTTAAAATTGCTCGATAGCAAGATATCTTCCGGAAGTATAAACAAACCTGCTGTTGCCCGCCGTTTTGGGCAATTATATTCGTATGCGATTCAAAGATATGTTAAGGGGCGGGATGTTCTAAGTGATACTCAGAAGCATCAACTGGCTTCAGTATTGGTTGAGACGGAGGTATTGTGTATTAGTAAGCGTTTGCAGATGGCACAATCGGTTATAAAGAATGCTGTTGAACAGGACAATCATACGGCCCTTTTGCAGGAACACAGCAGATTGCTCGGGGACGAAACAGAGGCTGGCCAATTGTCGTTGAAGCTTAACTTTGACTACGGCAAGAAACCGAATGGCAATAGGCGTATTGCACCGCTTGTTTTGCCTGAGCCGCCCGAAAAATTGGTTATTGATAGTTGAATACGTACGATACGATACACAGGGGGTAAAATAGGCTTTCGCAAAGGGATTTTGCGTTGAAGTTTCTAAGTGTTGTATTTACAACGGCTTTGTTGGTTATCGCAGGATGTGAAGTTGGAGCATCGGTAGACGATAGCAATGAGGTTGTTCTGCACGGGGCATTAGCAGCTAATGTACGAGGACCTGTAACAGGCATTGGAGGTATGGTTTTATGAATGGTCGTGGAGGCATCGTTACTTTTTTCCTCCTTTTGTTCCTGTTGATTATTATCCTTCTACAAATTCTTTCAATGGTGCAGTCAGACCGATTGTATGAGCGTCTAAATTACCTCTTGGATAGGTTGGAAAGCTTAGGACCAGCGAGGGTAACCCCCAAAAAAGAGGCTTTGGCTGATTTGCCGGGCGAGGAATATCCCGGCGACGGAGGCGATTGGCTCATTTGGAGATTCTCCGTTGAACCTCGTACACTGAACCCCATTTCGGTGGAAGGTGATATTTACACAATGTGGATTACTACAGGGAATATTTTTGAGCGTCTGTTAGAGTACGATTTTGATGAGGCCCAACTCAAACCGTGGCTGGCTGAAAGTTACGAAGTATCAGATGATGGGCTGGAAATAACTATTCGACTCAGAGATAATGTTTGTTTTTCTGATGGTAAGCCAATAACTACAGAAGATGTAATTTTTACTTATGAAACCATAATGAATCCCGGCGTCGATGCGCCTGACCTGCGTAACTATTACTATAATATTAAGGAAGTTATCAAAATAGATGACCAGCTCGTCAAGTTTATTTTTAATGAGCCTTACTGGAAATCCCTTGAGGTGGTTGGACTGTTTGAGGTGTTTCCAAAACATATCTACCACTTCACTGATCCTGCAGAATTCAATAATCGCCGCTCTGAGCCGGTAGGTAGTGGGCCTTATGTATTTGAAAAATGGGATGTGGGGCGTAAGCTTGTTTTGCGCAGAAATGAGAACTACTGGGGGCACAAGCCGAAGCTGGAAAGAATTGTTTTTCGTTTTATAACTAATGACTTAGCAGCCGTTCAAGCTTTGCGTGCGCATCAGGTGGATTGTATGATTCCCACCCCAGATCAATTCTCCGAGATGTCCATTGACAAGGAATTCAATAAAGATTTCCGATGTCTGGCCTATTGGAATCCGGGTATTCCCTATTTCTTCATCGCCTGGAACCAAGCCACCCCATTTTTCAAAGACCGTCGCGTGCGTTTAGCTATGACACATATTGTTAATCGTGAAGCTGTGGTTAAGCACCTTCTCAAAGGCAACGCCCAGGTGGTGACGGGACCATTTTATATCAATGGTCCTCAAAATGACCCTAATATTGAACCCTGGCCGTACGACCCCGAGCGTGCCAAGCAATTACTTGACGAAGCCGGCTGGCGCGACACAGATGGAGACGGGATTCGGGATAAAGACGGAGTGCCCTTCAGGTTCCGCTATTCTATCGCCAGCGGAAATATACTGTACGAAAGAATTGCCAAGCTCTTGAAAGATGACGCAGCCAAGGTTGGGGTCGATGTTATTGCTGACCCTCTTGAATGGTCAATCTTCATAGAAAGGATAAATAATCGACAGTTCGAAGCAGTCACTATGGGATGGGGCGGTGCAATTATGGAGGACCCTTATCAAATCTGGCACTCCTCTCAAATCGCTGGTCGGGGCAATAACTTTATCGGTTTCAGAAACGAAGATGCAGATACTATCATAGAAGAGGCGAGGCGGACTATGAATGATAACAACCGAAATAACCTTTACTATCGCTTTCATCGAATTCTGCACGAAGAGCAGCCATACACTTTTTTGTTCACCCGGCCAACTTTTCGGTTTTTGGATCAGCGTTTCGAAAATGTTATTGTTCATAAATTAGGGCTTAATCCACACGAGTGGTATGTGCCTAAAGAAAAACAGATGTACAAATAAGTCCGCTACTTGTGACTTGTGGCTGGCAAACTGTGCATGGATCCTCTAAATGACCACGTATATCGTTAGACGATTGTTGTTGATGATACCAACACTGTTTGGGATAACGGTGATAGTTTTTGCCATCAGCCGGATTGCACCGGGGGACCCAGTCAGTTTGAGTATGGGGCCGGGTGGACAGATGGACGCTGAGCGGGCGGCAGATGTTCGTAAGGCACGAATGGAGTTATATGGGCTGGATAAGCCGGTTCATATTCAATATGCCAAGTGGCTCGGGCGATTAGCTCGGCTTGATTTCGGGGATTCCATTAAGCATCATCGGCCTGTGATAGAGCTGATTAAAGAGCGGCTGCCGATAACGCTGACGCTGAATCTGTTGGCTTTTGTTATCATCTACACGGTGTCACTTCCGTTGGGGGTGTTGGTGGCGGTATGGCATAAGCGGTTCTTCGACCGGGCAAGTTCGGTGGTTCTTTTTATGCTGTGGTCTTTGCCTGTTATGTGGGTTGGCCAGATGCTGATAGGTTATTTTTGCGGGCCGACGTTTAAGAACTGGTTTCCGCCGGCCGGTCTATCGGGCAATTACGCGGACCAGTTGCCTTTTTTCCCGTGGCTGGCCGATAGGCTGTGGCATCTGGTTTTGCCGGTTCTTTGTCTGACGTATACCGGCTTTGCGTATCTTACCAAGCAGGTCAGAGCAGGGATGCTGGATAATCTTCAGGCTGATTATGTAAGAACTGCACGGGCTAAGGGATTGTCGAATTGGGTGGTAATATTCAGACATGCGTTTCGCAATAGCATAATTCCGGTTATTACAATTATGGCTACGTTACTTCCTGCAATGCTCGGCGGTTCTGTGATTATTGAAAAAATATTTAGTATTCCAGGTATGGGGTTACTGGCATTTGAAGCGGTTACGACACGTGACTATAACATGGTTATGGCTGTTGCGACTATCGGTGGAGTTTTGAA
>CAYYFT010000011.1:0-11357 GCA_964471015.1 uncultured Pirellulales bacterium
ATTATCAATTATCAAATTCCGTGCGCTGAAAGGGTTTTTATGAGCAGGAAATATCGGATTGCGATTGAAATTATTGTTTGTGGTTTTTTTATTGCAGCGTTGTATTTTTATGCTCCTGCTAAAGACAAATCAGTTTGGACTGCCGGTCGGGTTGATGTTGACAGCGGGATGCGCGTGGTGATGGGAACATTCGCCCGCGTCATTGCCGTAGCGGCAGATTCAAACACAGCCAGGGGGTGCATTGAAGCTGCTTTTGCAGAAATTGGAAAGATTGACGAGCTGATGAGCGGCTATAAAGGCGATTCGGAAGTAAGCGAGTTGAACCGGGATGGGTTCAGGCGGGCAGTTGCGGTTAGCAAATCAACGTATGAGGTTTTACGGAGAGGCGTTGAGTTCAGCGAGCTTACCGGCGGGGCATTCGATGTTACGGTCGGCCCTTTAGTGGACCTTTGGCGTTCGGCTGCCGAGGCAAATTCTGTTCCTGACGACGCCGAGCTTTCTGAGGCTCGTTCTAAGGTCGGCTGCGAGCTACTTTACCTCGATGCAAATGAAACGAGTGTGCGATTTGCAGTAGAAGGTATGAAAGTGGATTTGGGCGGGATAGCGAAGGGGTATGCGATTGATAAAGCCGTTGAAGCAATGCAAAAGGCCGGGGCAGCCGGTGGAATGGTTGATATCGGAGGTGACATTCGGTGCTTTGGTTTGCCATCGGCGGGCCAAAACAGGTGGCGAATCGGCCTGCAGGACCCTGATAAAGCGAAAGATGGTTTTGATGCCGGCACGCCTTTGTTGGTTTTGCATTTGACCGATGCCGCAGTTGCTACCAGCGGCGGCTATCGTCGATTTACACAAATTCAAGGCGGAAAGTACAGCCACATTATTGACCGGCAGACCGGAGCGGGTACAGAGGGTTTATCGAGCGTAACTATTATTTCCCAAAACGCCATTGATGCCGACGCCTTGGCAACAGCGGTCGACGTGATGGGGGCTGAGGAAGGCCTTGCTTTAATCGAAGAAATACCGGAAACCGAGGCGATTTTAATAACTTTGGCGCCGCAGTATGAGCTCGTCAAAACCACCGGCGCTGAAAAATACATAAAATGATTCCGCACCAAAACCATGCAGTAAAACCGTAGCTGGTTCGGGAATACAGAATAATCCCAGCTATTATTTCAGTGCCCAGTCGTCCGGGCAATAATCGAGCCAATAATCGGCGAAGATGCTGTAGTCAACGAAATCAACCTCATCGTTGCCGCTCAAATCACCGGGCAGGCCGGTGCCGCTTTCGAGCCAGTCATCCACGAAGTTCGCCAGGTCCTCGAAGTTTACCTTGCATGCTTTAACGTTATAACCGTAAAGGTCGGCGGAATTAAAGTTGAGCCAGCCTATATTCTCGCCCCACGCCCAGCCGCTAAAGTTGCCGTCAAGGTCGATGGTTACTCCGCCGTCGGCAGGACCGAAATTTATCCAGCCGACGTTTTCGCCCCAGGCGTAGCCGGAGAGATTGCCTGAACCATCGTTGACCACACCGCCATAGGATGCAGGCGACAGATTTATCCAGCCGATGTTTTCCGCCCATACGTAGCCGGTAAGTTCCGTTTTGCTTACGGTGACGCCGGGTCCTTGGTTCGGCTCGAAGTTAAGCCAGCCGACATTTTCGCCGTAAGTATATTGGCTTCCATCTTCATAAGGGTCAATATTCTCTGCTGAGGAAACTATGGCTAAGAACAATATTGTCAAAACGAACAGTACTAATCGCAATCTCATTGAATACATCGTTTTACCTTTCATTTTTATTCGGGATTTGCCCGACTTATTACGGAGCGTGGTTGATGCCATAGGTGCAGTTGGCTTTGGTAGTATCCATGTTCGTCCCGTCGTTATTATATGCCGTGTTCTGGTCTACAAGATTGTTTCCTGTCAAATAGATGCCATAGACAGTGCCTGTAGCCGGATTCCCGTTGCTGTAGGCCGTGTTGCCGGTTACCGTACAGCCGGTGCCGGCACCGATGCCGTAGACCGAGCTGCCAGTAGCCATAACTCCGTTGTAGTTGGCCGTGTTGCCAGTTACCGTACAGCCGGAGTAGGTATAGATGCCTCGGGCGTTGCCAGTAGCTGAACGTCCGTTGTTGTAGGCCGTGTTGCCGGTCACCGTGCTGCAGGCGTTGGCACAAATGCCGTAGACAGTGCCAATAGCCGAATTCCCGTTTTCATTGGACGTGTTGCCGGTTACCGTACAGCCGGAGCCGGCGTAGATGCCGTAGACGTAATCGCCAATAGCCGAACTCCCGTTGTAGTAAAGTGTGTTGCCGGTTACCGTACTGCGGAAATCAACATAGATGCCGTAGACATAGCCGTCAACCGAATGTCCGTTGTTACTTGCCGTGCAGTCCTTGACCAGATGGCCACTGCCCCTGAGAGAAATACCACGTTGACCATTAGAGATGGCCCGGACATCAATGACCCGGTGGTCCTGGCCCGAGATGCCGGCCTCGTGGATACCATAGTAAAAGCCCCGAACTGTGCCGTTGCGGATTTCCACATTGCTGCGGCCATCCATATAGATGCCGCACTTTGTTCCCGAACCCGGCCCTTTGAGAGTGTAGCCCATCAGGTCAATCGTCACGTCATTGCATCCGATAGTAATAGCGTGGTTGGACGTGCTCGTAAAATGTATGTCCTCCGCCAGATAATACGAGTTGGGTTCAGTGATTGTCAGCGGCAAATCCGAGGCATGAATCGGTATCCTCGGCTCGACCTCATCCAGCGTCTTCATCGTCGGCGCCGGCGGACCGCTCGGCTCCAAATCCCCGGCCGTGGCCAAAGTCAAAACCCCTAAAAGGCCGGCTAAAACCAACACACCGGCTACAACTTTTGTTCTTTTTTCTTTCGTGTCCATTTTTTACTCCTCTCAAAAACCGTTAATATTTATAGCGCACAGATTGCGCACGGATACCGTTGTAAGTAAGATTTATAGAAGCTCAAAGACTTGCTCACCCTCATTTCTCTATATCTCCTCTTTTTGCTCTTGCAATAGAATTCCGCAAAAGCTGATACTATTATACGTTACGCTGGCTGAAAAGCAAGGAAGAAACAGAGCCAAACATCCCCTTTTAACCTGCTCCACCACAAACCAAAATCCGTATTTGTGCTTGAAGAAAAGTTTTTTTCGTGGATAATTGCTGTAAGATTACTGCTTTTAGCTCTGCCATAGGTATGAGGTTACAGTTATGAAAATAGCTTATTTTGATTGTTTTGCCGGTGCCGCCGGCGATATGATAGTTGCTGCTATGCTCGATGCCGGGCTCGATGCCGAATTTCTAAAAGCCCAGCTCGCAACGCTTGGTCTGAAAAACCTCGATATAAAAATAACCGAAACCAGCCGTGCCGGCTTAAGGGCGCTTAGCTTCTTACCTGTTGTGCCGAAAGAACATAAGCATCGAAATCTCGGGCAGATAGCTGAAATCATCAGACAGAGCAAAATAAGCGAACAAGCCAAGAAAACGGCAATCGCCGTATTTGAAAAAATCGCCCAGGCTGAAGGAGCCGTTCACGGCAAAGACCCCAACGATGTCCACTTTCACGAAGTGGGGGCCCTTGATTCAATTGTTGATATTGTCTCTGCGGCCATTGGTTTGGAGGCTTTGGGCGTTGGTAATGTATATTGCTCAGTCTTGAGTGTGGGTGGCGGCACAGTTAAGTGTGCCGACCGGTTGATACCGGTCCCCGCACCTGCGACAACAGAACTGCTCAAGGGCGTTCCAATTGCCGGCGGGCCGGCACAGCTTGAGCTGCTAACTCCCACTGCAGCGGCAATTTTGACAACTGTGGTTGACCGGTTTTGCCCTCTGCCGGCGATGAAAATCGAGGCAATAGGATATGGAGCAGGCTCGTTGGAATCGGAGAAATTCCCTAATGTTCTGCGGCTGATTCTGGGCCAAATTACAGATGAGGCGGAAGCGAATGCTGATTCTGTCTGTTTGCTTGAGACTAATATCGATGATGTAAGCGGCGAATTAGTCGGTTCCGTAACGGAGAAACTATTCGGGCAGGGGGCGCTGGATGTTTTTACTACGCCGATTTATATGAAACAGGGTCGGCCTGCTGAGCAAATATCTGTTATCTGCAAAATCGAAGATATTCAACAGTTGGAACAAGTCCTTTTCAAAGAAGGACTTACGTTCGGGGTTAGAAGGCAGATTCTGCAAAGGAGTAAACTGGCAAGAGAGCTTGTTACCGTCCAGACTGAATTCGGCGAAATAAGAATAAAGACCGGCATATTAGACGGGAAGGTTGTAAATGCCAAGCCGGAGTTTTCAGGCTGCATTTCCGCTGCAAAAAAGCACAATGTGGCTGTAAAAGCCGTTTTAGACGCTGCAATGACCGCCTACAAAAACCGGTTAAATAGTTAATTGGTTAACTGATAATTTGGGAGAGGAAAAAATGCGAACAAGTCTTTTCATAAAATGGCCTCTAAGGGGGTAACGGTGTGTGTTTACGAGCAAACGTTCGAAAATATTCGAAAACGTTTGAAAACTGTATAGAAACGTTCGAAAAAAGCATAGAAACGTACAAAAACTATATGGAAATATTCGAAAACTAGTATAAAACGTTCAAAAATATTCGAAAATTTTAACACGTGGCTCGTCGCTCGGCCCTCGTGACTCGAGGAAAGGAAGGTATAAAAAACACGAAGAAAAATTAGTCACAGAATTGGCGCGGATTTTGAGGTTTGCGGGTTTTGCTGGGTGGTACCAGAAAGTATATTAGTATATGCATATATACTAATATAGTATTTCAGCAAATGCGGGGTGAGTCGCGAGGTTGGCGGAAAAAATTGGGTTGTGTTTGGCGAGAATTGGGAGGATAATTTCGTTCTTGGTAGTTATAAAATAAGAATTGGGGGGAAATAAAAACGGCGAGGCCTGAGGCTTGTCCTGCGGGTTATCTAATACCGAGAAATATAGCCATTTCATCTGCTGCTTTTTCAAAAGCCTTACTGTAATTTGCAAAGCGAATTTCTTTTCCTCTTTCGCCAGATTCAACAAATTCAACCATATCGAAAAGGAAGTTGCCGACAGGGCGAAATCTCATTTTATAGGTTTCTTTATACATCCTTTTAAGAGATTGTTTCGCAGTATCGCTACGATGTGCTATATAATTCCTTATTTGGTAAAATTCATCGATTTTTTTGCTCACATCATTTGGAACTTCTCTAAATGGATTGCAACGGTCCTCGAGAAATTTGTTTGCCTTGCCCTTTAGGTCTTGCATGTTTCGGAAAACAAAATAACTAAGACCGGAGATAAGTCCTTTGCATGTATTTCTCGTTAGTCTCTTAGGCAATATGAACCCTTTAGACGTAGCGTACTTTGATGTATTATGAGATAGGCATTCGACAAATATGTTTTCTGCTAAAATTTCCCAAGCAGCGCAAATTTTTAACACAAAGGCCTCGTGAATTTGTTTTTTTTCGGATTGCATAAGCTTTGTTAAGATTTCTTTTTTCTCGCGCGGTGGTAATACAATTCTTGTGGTTTTAATTATTTTAACCAGTAAATCCGTGTGTTGGGTCATACTGGTAAAGAAGCTATCAAATTCTGGTTTGAGCGAGGGAATTCGCATACTGTCTTAAGACCTGCTAAATGTAAGCAGTACAAAAGGCACAAGTTGTAGAAATTGAAAATACTATTTTCTTGTGCGTTTGGACATAGCTTTATTCACTGATTTATTTCCGATCTTAACATTAGCAACAGCTCTTCCATAGGTATCTCGGGCTACAGTTTTGACTTCAACTTTCTTGCCTTGTATCAGCCTTTTGAGTTGTTTTGTGGCACTAGCTCCCCCCTTTGTGCCTTTTTCGGGAGCGTCGGTATTTGCTAGTCTAATGGAGTGTTTCCGACAACTCGTTCGGAAAGTATCACCATCAATTACTCTTGTTACTGTTTCCTTTCTTTTCGCCATTTGCTTTCTCCTTAAGGGATATTTATTTAAATGATCCAATCTTCTTTTTACAAATTTTATTTGTAAATTTCTGTAATATCTTTACTCTCTCGGCCAAGTATTCCAACTGTTTTTTTGTGATTTTGTAATCCTTCTTATAACGAGCGTCAACATAAGCCTTCTTCAATAATGTAAAGGCCTTGCGCTGCTGAGCGGTTTCACGCGGGAACGCTAACGCAAATTCGGTGTCGTAACTTACGGCCTTTATGCCCAACAATTCAATGTCGTGTGTCCTGAAACGGTAATTGATAAAAACCAATGTAACCACGGAATAAAAACACTCGGTGGCCTGATGAAGCATAAAAGCCGCCTTTTTGTAATCACGGTCATTTAACGCATACTCAAAGTGTTTATAAAACCCCTTTGCGTTTTTGAACCATTGTTTGAAATCATCCTGTGCGATTTGTTTTCTTTGCCGGGGAGTTAGTATTTTTGCTTTTCCGAGACTGTGTTTGCCCGTGCGGTAGAGGTGGATTCCTTCTTTTTTTATGTCTGTAAAGAAGTACCGGCCTTCAGTAACCATATGCCGGACGTAGCTGAATGTATGGTAGATTATACTGTGAGGCGTTTTGACCTTGTTTGTTGCATTGATAGCTTTTTCTACGCGGTCGTGGAGGTCGGAATCTTCGGCGCTTCTTTTCGATTTGGTGGCGACGAGTATATCGAAGTCGGATTCATATACATGGGTGGTGTGGCCTTCGGTATGTATATCTTCGACCCAGTTGCCGCGGGCGTATGAGCCGAAAAGGACGAGCATTCGGACATCCGGGATTTTTTCGAGGATAAGAGCCTTTATCAGCTTTAGCTCATCCTGTTTGTGTTTTGGCAGATGTGACAGTGGTTTTTTCATAAGACGGTATTATTGCCGATTGCGACCATAGAGTAAAGCAAAAACTCGACATTGGATGCCGGATGCTCGTTGCGCGGTGGTGGCTGAGGGCGACCGCCGATAGCGGGATTTCAAATTCAGGATTTCCCAAAAGCATTTCAAGAATATTCTTGACAGAGGGGTGTAAAAGCATAGAATTCCATCACCTTTCAAGGCACTAAAAGGAGGAGAAAGCATGCGATTCTACCAGCTTAATTGTGTGAGATTCTGTGAGAAAGTATCGGTATGCGCAGGGTGCACTATAAAAACATAAAAACTTTTATGGAAAGAGAATAAAATGAAAACTACAAAAATGTTAACAGTTCTGGTTGTGGCTTTTGGTCTTTTGGCCTGCTCATCGCAGCTCGGTAATTTCCACAAAAACCACAACCGTCAAATGTCAGGAAAATTCCACAATTTTGCCGTTTACGTCCGGATGCAAAGCGAGATAGCCAATGTTCTGATATAGGAAAGAGTATTACCGAATCAGCGGATAATGTTATTGGAATTCAGAAAAACCTTGTATCTGATAGCCGATTTGGAATACTTAGTTATGTATATAAAGCGTGCAGTGTAGAAAAATATCAGTTAAAATAGTTAATTGCCATTTGCTCCACGATTGGATACTGAAGGCATGGGAGACAAAACTGAACAACCAGCAACCGAATTGAACTCGGAGCAAAAGAAACAGCTAAAAATAACCCTTCTAACGCAATCCGAGGGCCGTCTTTTAATGGCCGGAGTCGCTCTGGCATTTATATACGCTTTATGGCTCGGGATTAAGATGCTATTTTCCCCGGAGGATTCCCAAGTTCTTGTTGGTATGACCGCTACTCAAATCATCTTCGGCCGAGCCGCCGGTATGGCCTTCGGATATTCCCTGGACCTTAAACACAGCATGGTCATCCCAATGTGCATAGCAATTGAAACAATTCTGGTTCTTATTTTCTATCCACTTTTTGTGTTCAGTTGGCGACGACTATTGGTGATTAACTGGCTCAAGAATATATTACAGCGTATTCGCAATGCAGCAGAAGCCAAAAAGGATATAGTCCAAAAGTATGGTATCATCGGGCTATTTGTTTTCGTCTGGTTTCCCTTCTGGATGACCGGTCCGGTAGTTGGTTGTGTGATTGGATTTCTGCTAAACCTGCGAGTCTGGGTTATTATGACCGCAGTGCTGGCTGGAACTTGTGTGGCAATCTTCGGTTGGGCCTTTTTTCTGCGTCAATTGCTTGACCAGATGGCATCCTATAGTCCATACGCCGCTATGGTCCTTATGGTCTTACTGGTCATTATTATTGTCGTGGGACATCTCCTACACCAAACTCCCCACGAAAATAAACACAAGACCAATACCTGAGACTATTTCGCCTCGCAATGGGGAAATTAAGTAAGTGAAAAACGAAGGGCAAGTGCTTTGTGAGGGGCAGGTTGTGGAAATCGGGGTGACTGGATTCGAACCAGCGACTTCCTGCTCCCAAAGCAGGCGCTCTGGCCAAGCTGAGCTACACCCCGAAAAGTGAGATAATGCCCATCGGCTAAGACATTCTACACGAAACAGGCCATCGCTGCAATAAAATCGTGCTTTTGGCCTGGGCAGAAGGGAGCTGCGAAATCAGCTTTCAGGCATTAACTTACAGTATTTTCGTTAAAAAATAGCTTGCATCTTTACAAAAATTAAGATATAATTCTTGTATAAAAGCTGTTTTTTGGGGCGTAAAGAGTCTAAAGATTATGGTATCCGGAGTTGAAAGACGGTGGTTGCTTTCGACATTTGTTGTTCTGGGTGTGCTGGTTTTATTTTTTATAGGTAGTAAGTTCGGCTCGCCAGCAAACGCTCAAGCGGAACTGCAAGCCAACAGCAACGGTGAAATTTTAGTAGTTCCCATTCAAATCGAACGGGACAAGTACGGGCTTGCAATGGTGGATACGGTCGGCCAGACACTGTGGATATACGAGCTAAACAGCCGAGGTCCGGCCCACAACCGGTTGAGATTATTTGCTGCCCGGAGCTGGCAGTACGATAGACTGCTGAAGCAGTACAACACAGCTGAACCGAAACCGGAACAGGTGAGGATACTTCTGGAAGATTTGGGTAGTCAGATGCAAAAACAGGTCAAAGAAAAACAACAGGATTCAGACGTAAATACTGTGGAAGTAGCCGAACCCAATGAGTAAGATTTTGTTGGTTAGGAAAGAAAGTAAAGATTTTCGAAGTTTTCTGGTAAGTATTAAGAAAGAGTAAGAAGGTAAAAGAACAGCTTTCAGGAGGATAAGTAATTATGGCTGGTATGTTTTATTCATTACAAGAGGTTGCCTCGAAACTCAATAAAACAGAGGAAGAAGTAAAAGAGATAATCAAGCAGGGCAGGCTGCGTGAGTTTCGTGACGGCCCGAATTTGCTGTTTAAGGTTGATGAAGTTGAAGCACTGATGTCCGACACAAGTATGGCGGCATCGAAAGGAGCTTCGGCTAAAGCAGAACAGGCAACAGAGGGAGATGAGATTTCTCTGGCACCGGAGTCAAGTGAAAGTCCAGCCGAAGAAAGCGAGACGGCTGGGGCTGATACCACCGCTATGACCGGTGAAGGAGTCGAAGTCCTGGGTGAAACAGACGGCGATTACAAACTGGCAGACGATACACTGGGCGAGACCAAAGTTGTACCGGACGAAGGGTTATTAGCAGATGATACGCTGAGCGAGACCAAAGCTGCGTCGGGCGAAGCATCATTGGAAGAAATCGAAGAAGACGTAAATCTTGATACCTTCGGCAGCGGTTCAGGGTTGTTAGACCTTTCACTGCAGGCTGATGACACTTCATTAGGTGGCATTCTCGATGAAATTTACACTCCTGAGGGTGAAGAAGAGGCATCTGAAGCTTCAGCGGTGGAGGTAGCCGCCGAGGCGGAACAATTGATGCCGGACGAAGGGCTTGCTGAACCAGAACCCGGTCTGGAGGCAGCGGCAATAGTTCAGGCGTATGCCGAGCCGGCGCCGGATGTGATAAGTGACGCCTTCGGGCTTATGCTGCTTTTGCCGCTGTTGGCCATTATTTATACTGCGATAGTGGCGGTGGCGGGTTTCAACAATATGATGCCTGCAATTCTGACAGCAATACAAAGGCTAATATGGTATATCGTGCTCGGGGCTGTTCTGGCAGCGGGCTTGATAGTCGGCGTGGCTTTTATGCTCAGCGGCAAAGGTGGTAAAGCAGTTAAGAAGAAAAAAGCCAAGAAAACCAAAGAAACTCCGCTGCCGGTGCCGGAACCGGAAAGCGAAAACGCTTAAGAATCTCTAAAGGTTGGTTTATTTCGGCCCTTTTTGAGCAGACAAAAGGGCCGTTTTGCTGCGCAAAAAAGGATAGTTAGCGTGCACTTTTTTGACCAAAAAAGCTACTGATGAGGGCTGCATATATTTTGAAAGTTTATTCTTGACGGACAAATACAAATAGGTTTTATTTATAGGCGTGGTTGAAAAATGAAGGAGTTGGCCGGCTGTAATAGCTTACAAATAAATTACTTGTATATTTTATAGGACGGCCAAAAGGAAGTTTACCCGTCTTGAATTTCTTGGAAAGGATGGAACAATGCGAACTGTCAAACTTTCGGTGTTTTTTCTTTTATGTATTTGTCTCGTACTGCTAAACGGCTGCGGCCCAGAGCTAAAGGACCTCAAAATCCAGAACGACGTACAGCAAAAACGGATAGCTGAGCTTGAGAGTGAAGTACAAACTACCAAGGTCAGGCTTGAACAGTTAAAAAGAAAACTCGAGACTGCTGAAAGCCGCGGCGGTATCGAGGTAAATGCACTGCAGCAAAAAATTGCTGCGCTCGAAGAGAACCTTGGGAAAAAGAAGGTGTTGATTTCTTCGATGCAGCAGCAATTGCTTTACGGCGGAGCATCGCTGCCGGTGGAACTGAGCACTATGCTGGAGGATTTTGCCAAGGATAAGGAAATGGTTGCGTATGATTCAAGCCGAGGGATAGTTAAATTCAAGAGCGATTTGCTTTTTGAAAGTGGCAGTGACAAGGTGGCACCTGCGGCTGGTGAAGTAGTCAAGTCCCTATGTAAGATTCTGAATTCAGAACAGGGCAAAAAATTCGATGTTATAATTGCCGGCCACACCGATGATATTCGTATTGGCAAGCCTGCGACCCGTGCAAAACATCCGACCAACTGGCACCTGTCGGCTCACAGAGCAATATCCGTGCTGGACATAATGTCGAACAGCAATGTGAACTCGGAGCGTATGAGCATACGAGGTTTTGGTGAATTCCGGCCGATTGCGCCGAATAAGCCTAACAAAAAAGGCAATCCACAAAACAGACGAGTCGAGATTTACATTGTCCCCAGGGGAATGTAGTCGCAAATCACCGTTTGACTAACGAGTTGAAAAAACGAGGTACGAGCACCGGCATACGAGAATGGTAGAACGCACTTTAATTATTATCAAGCCGGATGGCATACAACGGCACTTAGCCGGG
>CAYYFT010000011.1:11457-18525 GCA_964471015.1 uncultured Pirellulales bacterium
AGCCGGGCAGCATTCGAGGCGACTTTAGCTGTTCAACAAGATACAACCTTGTCCATGGCTCTGACAGCCGCAAATCGGCCGAATACGAAATCAAATTATTCTTCAAGCCTGATGAAATCACCGTTTACAAATTAGCCGACGCAGACTGGCTCTACGGCAAAAAAGATTAACACCACAGGGCCACATGACTCAAACTATTTGTTTGACGATTTTACAAAGCTCATGAACCAATATAAATAGGGACGGACGGCAAAATGCTAAGCCATTCACACCACTTATATTATGTGTGTTACTTCCTCTACTCAGTATAGCGGCAGCGTCGTATCATCCTGCTGTTACCACAAAACGAAACTTACACATAAGATTCGACGTTATCTTAATATCTTAGGCAGTTGAATTCTTTTGACATCCTTGTTACATTAAATCCTGTTTATTGTCAAAATTCTTTAGAGGGTAAACAAATTGAAGGTCATAGTTGCGATGGATTCGTTTAAATCGAGTATCAGCGCAGTTTGTGCCTGTAAGATTGTAAAAGACACTTTATTGTCTATTAATTCTGAACTTAAGATTGTCAGTATTCCAATGGCTGACGGTGGAGAAGGAACGGCAGAAGCCATGATGGCTGCACGCAAAGGAGAATGGATTGAGGCACAAGCTATGGGCCCGTTGCCGCAAATGCAGGCCAGTGCTGGATTTGCATTTTTCCCGGATACAAAGGTTGCTCTGGTAGAAATGGCAAAGGCAAGCGGCCTGGAATTGTTAAGTTCGGGGCAAACAAATCCCCTCAAAACAACCACCTTTGGCACAGGCCAACTCATTCGGGCGGCCGCGGACCATAGTGCTGACAAGATTCTGCTGGCGGTCGGCGGAAGCGCCACCGTAGATGGCGGAGTCGGTGCAGCTCAGGCACTGGGATGGAAGTTTCTGGATTCAGATGGCAACACAATTGGTTTTGGCGGCGGACAGTTGGAATACATTGCTCAGATAATCAGACCTGATGAACTGGATTTGCCGGAGATTGAAGTTCTATGTGATGTTGACAACCCGCTTTGCGGCGAAAATGGAGCTGCCAGGATATTTGCCCCACAAAAGGGCGCAACTTCTGAAGTGGTCGAACGGCTCGAATCCGGATTAAATCACCTTGCCGAGATAGTGAAACAACAACTGGGAAGACAAATAGACAAAATCCCCGGAAGCGGTGCGGCGGGAGGACTATCAGCAGGTGCGGTTGCCTTTATGGATGCGAAGCTGGTCAGCGGGGTTGAGACAATTATACGGGAGAGCGGTTTAACAGAAGAAATCAGCGATGCAGACTGGGTCATTACAGGCGAGGGACGGTTTGATTCACAGTCACTGCAAGGTAAAGTCATATCCGGGGTTACAAAAGCTGCTATACAAAACCGAGTAAGGGTTGGAGTTATCGCTGGAAGGATTGAGCTGTCGGAACAACAGTGGCGGGATTTTGGGATTACAGATGCAATTGGGCTATCAGATGAAACAATGGACCTGGATTATGCGATTGCGAATGCGAAGAGTTTGTTAGCTGACGCGGCGCGAAAATTATTCACAAATGTTTGAAAATTTCGGAAAAATTCAGTTCGTTGTTCATTGTTCGTAGTTCGTAGGAAAGTTCGGGCAGAAATTACCCAGATTAACATGGAATTTTTTAGACGCGGATTGCGCGGTGCCCGCCCCAAAGAGATAGCAGACGGCGCATCTCATAGGGCAGGCAGGGCAAGTTGGCAGATGCCCGTTCAGTGGAACGGATTAAATTTTCGCATTTTTCTCTAAAAAGCCGAAGTTCTCTACCAATAATTACCCCTGCTCCTACACCTCTACTTTAGAACCGATGTTGTAATTTCTATGCATGCACCGCTCCGAAGGCGCAGAGAAAGGAGACTTTGTGTTCTGGGTGGGATTGGTTTATTGAAATATAAACTGTGTTAGGCTGCCTGACCTGTGGTCAGGAGCCGCTTAAGAAAGAAGGTTAATCATGGCCAAGTTTAGAAAATGGGGCGCATCTCGTAAAATAGGATTAAAAACAAAGTTAACTCGAATGGATGAACTTTTTCCGGAAGAATCCCTATTTGAGGAAGCTGATCCTATTACCGTCCGTGTTCGTGGTGTTTTGATTTTGGAAAACGAAGATAAAGACGAGTGGTTTTCCAAGAAGAAAAACGATGTCTTAATAGCAACAACTTACCAGTTTGGCGATGAACCGCCAGTGCAACGGCTCCATTTTATGGAAGATAACGTCGAACTTGATTGGCAAGGCCCTTTCTTTAATGATATTGTTTTTTCAAAGCGTGATTTTAATCCTGAGGAAGACCATACTCTCACACTAAGAATTCAAGTATATGATATTGATAAGATTCCGGAAAAATTAATTAGCGGTGTACGTGAGATGGCGAGCAGTGCTGCGGTAGCTTTTCCAGTGATAGCCATCTACGCAGGAGCTGTGGCATTTGCGGCACCGACCCTTTTAAAGCTTCTCGACCAGCTCAATGATCACGACCGCATTATAGACGAAAAAATACAATTGGAAATTGGGCAAGAAACCACAGGACACAAATTATTACAGCCGGGTTATTACGTATGCTTCAGGAATCCTGTTGATGAAGAACTCTTTCTTGACAAGAATCTGAGGATTGTTAAGGGTGATGATAAGGGATTTAGGGAATGTAGCTATGCTGTCCTTGAAATTGAGCGCAAGTATAAGGAACCTAAAGGATGGGAGGTAGATAAAAAAGTTGCCAAGTTGCTTGAAGAGATAGGCGGCAAAGGAAAAAGCGGCGAAACGCCGCTTCATTACTTGCGGGAGACACTCGAAGGATATACAAAATTCAAGAAACTCAAGCGAGCAATTGAACTTCATAATGAGGGGGACCTCCAAGGTCCCAAGAAGAAACTTTATGATGACCTATCGGCTGATGAAGAATTAAAAAAATTCTTACCATCGAAATAAATAACTATATTGAATGGCGACGAAGAAAAGCTTGCGCGGTGCTGCCGGAGGCCGCCGAAGGGAATTTAGAATGTAGAATTGCATCGGTCGAGGGTCTTCGCCCACAGGGTGAACTTCGCACACAAGCGGTTTAGTCGTTAGTGAATAGTGAAGCGTAAGGTGTCCGAGCAGGAGGCAGGACAAGCGAAATAGTCGTTAGAAAGATGGGACCCCTCGGTTTCACTCGGGACGCCGGGGGTGGTTTTTTTATTGCCACGTGAGAACCAGTCAGAGTAAATTTGCCCTGTTAGCTCGCACTTTCTTTAAATTATCCACTTTTTGTAGGCCTCGATATCTTCACCAAACCCTGCTGCCATTAATAAATCTCGCCAATCGACCTGAGCCATACTCACAGCTTCATAAAGCTTCTCGATGTTTCCGTCACTTAATTTTAAGGCCGCGAATCTTATTCTCTCCATTTGGTATTTGTCGTTTTTTTCACAGAATGGAATATTGTCACCGCATTTTTCTTCAAGAACCAGCTTCGCTTCCTCCCAGGATTCTTTGGGGAATAATGCCTCTAATCTTTCTTTTGTTGTTTCGCTCAATTCAATCATAAAGGTATTTTTATATGCGGTCCATCAATGATTATACATTCTTTATAAAACTGGAAACACAAACTTCCTCCTTCATTTTAAACCGGAACCGTCCAGTTTTCAAGACCTTAAAGGTAAGATTGGTTTGAAAAGTTTGGTTGCATGTTGGGGGGTTGTTTGTTATCATTCCGCCAGACGAATGGCAGAGACAAGCGCAACTTCTTCACAGGAAGGTTTTAAAAGGACTGGATTCCCGCCTACGCGGGAATGACAAGGTAAGAGAAGGGCAGATATGACAATTTCCGCAGAGAAGATAAAAGAATTAGAAAAAATGGCGAAGGTGCTGCGTTATGATATTGTGATGATGATTGGGGCGGGCAAGCCCGGCCACTTAGGCGGGTCGTGCTCAATCGCTGATATTGTCGCAGTGCTTTACTTTCACAAGATGCGCCATAATCCCAAAGAGCCGAAATGGCCAGACAGGGACAGGTTGGTGCTAAGCAAAGGTCATGCTGCATTGGCGCAATACGCGGCCTTAGCCGAGTGCGGATATTTTCCGAAAAAAGAATTGAGCACTTTAAAAGAACTCGGCACAATAGCCCAAGGACATCCTGAGATGTTGAGAATGCCGGGAATCGAAGCGAACACCGGCTCGCTCGGACAGGGGCTGAGCGTTGCCTGCGGAATAGCACTGGCGGGAAGACTCGATAAAAAGGACTATACAGTTTACTGCATTGTGGGAGATGGAGAGGTCGCCGAGGGGCAGATATGGGAGGCCTCGATGACGGCGGCTTTTTATAAGTTAGACAACCTTGTGGCGATTTTTGATAAAAACCGCGTCCAGGCAACGGGGCCTATTGTCGAGCGATATGATACCAATCCGCACGGTGAAAAATGGAAGGCATTCGGCTGGTGCGTGTTGGAAATCGACGGACACAGCGTCAGTCAAATAACCGATGCGCTGGACGAAGCCGACAAAGTTAAGGGAGCACCGGTTATGATTGTCGCTAATACCGTGAAAGGCAAGGGTGTGCCTTTTGCTGAAGGTAAGGCAGAGTTCCATCATGGAATAATGACAGAGGAGCAGCATGAAACAGCACGACAACTATTTGAGGATGATTGTAAATGAATATGCAAAATTGCAGAAAGGTATATGGCGAGACGCTTGTAGAGCTGGGCAGAGAAAATGAACGAATCGTGGCATTAGACGCGGACCTGAGTAAATCTACTATGACGCGTCTTTTCGAGCAGGAGTTCCCTAAGCGTTTCTTTGAGATGGGTATCGGGGAGCAGAATATGGTCTCTGTAGCGGCGGGTTTGGCGCTGAGCGGCAAGATTGCGTTTGTAAATTCTTTCGCAGTTTTTGCGGCCGGCCGGCCTTATGACCAAATTCGCGTGAGCGTATGTATCGGCAGGGTAAACGTTAAGATTATAGGTTCAAGCTGCGGGATTTCAGATTTCGGTGACGGTGCGACTCATCAGGGGATTGAGGATGTTGCCATAATGAGGGCGATACCGAATATGACTGTTCTGTCTCCTGTTGACGGCATAGAGACAAAAAAAGTGGTAAAAGCGGCTGTCGAATATGAAGGCCCTGTGTATATCCGCATACCCCGTAACGAGGTGCCGGATGTTACCAAAGAGAATCAGGAATTCAAAATCGGCAAGCCGAGCGTGATACGAGAAGGGACGGACGTTACGGTATTTGCCCACGGCTATATGGTCTATAAGGCACTCAAAGCCGCTGAGACACTCGAAAAGGAGGGAATATCGCTGCGGATTGTCAATGTCAGCACTTTGAAACCGATTGACGAAGAGGCGATTAAAAAGTTGGCGAGCGGAGTAAAGGGGGTTGTAACAGTCGAGGAGCATACAATAATCGGCGGGCTTGCCAGTATTGTCGCTTTGATACTGAGAGGGCAAGCGATACCGATGGAAGCCATCGCCATACAGGATTGTTTTGGGCAGTCAGCACTGAGCTACGAAGAACTGCTGGTTCATTATGGTCTTACTGACACCGCGATTGTCAAAGCGGTAAAAAAGGTTTTGGAGTAGCCGATGAAAACAATGAAGGCCGTAGTCAAATATGATAATGTGGCGAATGCAACAGAGCTTCGAGAAGTACCGGTTCCGGAAATAGGCCCGAACGACGTTTTGGTAGAAGTAGCGTACGTCGGGGTCTGCGGCACCGACCCGCACATGCACAGAAACACGGTGCTCTTCGATTTTAACTGTCCTTTTATCATGGGACACGAATTCGCAGGGACGATTGTTAAGGCCGGCAAGCAAATAAGTAAGTTCAAGGTCGGGGACAGGGTTACTTCTGAAACGCACGCAGACTACTGCGGTCACTGTGCCCTCTGCCGCACCAACAATTATCACATCTGCAGGGAACGAAAAGGATTTGGCTTTCATCTCGACGGGGCATTTACCAAATATGTCAAGGTTCCAGGCAGAATTCTGCACAGAGTCCCGGACAACGTTTCACTAAAGGCAGCATCAGCGACCGAGCCGTTTTGTGTGGCTTATAAGTCGGTTGTGTGCAGCAGCACTGTAAATCCGGGAGATACGATGGTTGTGATTGGCCCGGGGCCGATAGGATTATTGTGTATGAAGATGGCGCAGCTTTCGGGGGCAAGTGAAATCATCGCCATAGGGACAGTAGGTGACGACAAGCGACTGGAGGCAGCGAAGGAATTCGGCGCCACAATCGCAATTAACAGCAGCAAGGAGGACGCCCTGCCGAGAGTAAAATCTCTGGGCGACGGATACGGTGCGGATTTAATCATAGATACCGCCGGCCCTGCCGAGACGCTGAAATTTTCAATGGAGGCGGTGCGTCCAAACGGCCAGATTACCAAAATCGGCTGGGGACCGAAGCCGGTAAACTTAAGCTTAGACCCGCTGATTGCCAAATCTGTCACCTTGAGGGGACATTTCAGCCATACCTGGGATGTCTGGGAAAAATGTCTCACAATGATGAGCAAAGGTCAAATCGACCTCGAGCGTTTGATAACACACGAGCTTCCTATTGATAAGTGGGAAGAGGCGTTCGAACTCGTAGAAAATAAAAAAGCGATGAAGGTGGTTTTGACGCCGATTGATTAAAACTTTGTTATGAATTTTTTGGGACAGGAACGATGGAAAAAATAGGATTTGTCGGATTAGGAATCATGGGCAAGCCCATGGCTGAGAATTTGATTAAAGCAGGTTATAAACTGACGGTTTATGATGTCAGAAAGGAGCCGGTGAAAGAGGTCGCGGCAGTCGGTGCTAAAGAAGGCAAGTCCAGCAAGGACGTCGCAGCACAAAGTGAAGTTGTAATCACAATGCTGCCTAATTCTCCTGATGTAAAAAAGGCCGTGCTTGGAGAAGGCGGAGTTTTAGAGGGTGCAAGAGCTGGAATGATTTTGATTGATATGAGCTCAATTGCTCCATTGGTTTCTAAAGAGGTCGCCGCCGAAGCCCTAAAGAAAGGTGTTGAAATGCTCGATGCACCCGTTAGTGGTGGTGAGCCAAAGGCCAAAG
>CAYYFT010000012.1:0-18353 GCA_964471015.1 uncultured Pirellulales bacterium
AGTAATCTTTGTTGGTCTTTGACTGCGAGTAGATTTGCAACACGATTGGTTCGCAGCACTTCGATACGCTGGCTCTCCTTACCGCAAAAAAACAGATACCCGCTAAACAAGGGCAAAAGCGAGCGTATTGTTCTGCCTTTTTGGCGCCGAACCTTCCGACTCATAGGAAGAAAGTAGCTGATATTTTTGTGAATCAAATCTTTGGCGAGGGCTTTTTCATTTCTGCTTTTGGTATGAGCGACCCACCACAGACCGGCAAAATCACGGATTGATTTTCCCTCGGGCCAAACAATCGGTGGATTTTCGTCTGCCTTCAGCAACTTTATGCTCCTAAATTTGCCTGCGATTTTTTGCCGGCCATCCTTAAATTGTCATAATGCTGCTTAGGGTTTTAGAAATACAGAGTCGTTGTAGTCGGCTAAAATCATTCCATTTGCCCATAATAACTAAACCAGCACTTAACTCCGGTCGATTAGTTAAATTGCAGCAATTAGTTTACCCCGTTAGAAATCCTTGTCAAGCGCAAGGTAGATGCTTTTGGTGTCTTATTTTTAACGGGGTTTAGATGTATATGAGCAAGAAGTCAAAAGAATTGACCATCTAACATTGACTATTTTAGATTGACGGCCAGGGATAGGTTGTTTATTATTGAAATTAAATTATTAAGTCCTTAGTGGGTTTCTATGATTTATTATATCATAACAAATGTGCATTAGGCAGAAACTATGGCTAAATCGCGATCCACTATTGATAATTTGAGTGTTTTATTTACCTGCATCGGCAGAAGGGTCTCCTTGCTCAATAGTTTCCGCAGGGCAGCAAGACAGCTGAAAATAGACCTTTCGCTGCTCGGCACGGATGCTACGGAGTTAAGTTCTGCCCTGCAACTGTGCGATAAAGGATTTTTGGTTAAGCCGACGACACATCCTAACTATATCAAGCAATTGCTGAGTATCGTCAGGGCCAACAAGGTAAAGTTGCTCATCCCAACCGTTGATTTGGACTTGAGACTTCTGGCGCAGAACAAGCCGAAGTTTGCCGCAATAGACTGTTGTGTGCTTGTCTCAGCACCGGATGTCGTCGAAATTTGCCAGGACAAGAGAAAAACCTGTCGTTTTCTACTCAAGAACGACTTTGATACCCCTATTACTATGAGTGTTCGCTCTGCGCTCTTAAAAAAGAAGCTTAACTGGCCTTGTTTTCTAAAACCCTGGGATGGCTATGCCAGCAGAGGAAATGCCATCGTGAACAATCGCAAAGAACTGTCATTCTTTGCGAAAAGAATACCAAACGCCATCTGCCAGGAATTTGTCAAGGGTACTGAACATACCTGCGATGTATATGTTGACTTTAGTATGAAAGTCCGCTGTGTCGTTCCGAGAAAACGCATCGAGGTAAGAGCCGGTGAAGTGAGTAAGGGACAGGTGGTAAAGAACTCTCGCATTATGAGTGAAGCTGCAAGATTGGTTGAGACACTCGGTGCCGGGCCCGGTGTTATAACTTTGCAACTATTCCTAACAGACGATGATAAGGTAAAGTTCATCGAGATAAATCCTCGGTTAGGAGGCGGCGTGCCGTTATCAATCAAAGCAGGGGCGAACTTTCCAAAATGGATTTTTCAGGAATCCCTTGGGGAAAAAACAAACATCCGTTTCAACGGCTTCAAAGACAATTTAATTATGCTTCGCTACGATGGCGAAGTCTGGTTGGAAAACCCTTAACGAGAAGAGTTGGGAAATGATATTTGATAATATAATCGGACCGGCCAAGCCGGTTACATGGGTTTTTCGCTTTTGGCCTATATTGGCGGCTTCTTTCGCTGGTTCGCTGGCAGCTACCTGGCTGTGCAAAAAGATAGCTATAAAATTCGGAATCGTTGACAGACCCGATGACCTGGTCAAGACACACAAAGAGCCTATAGCATATCTCGGCGGTGTCGGTATGCTCATCGGCTTGACAATTGGCGTGTTGGTAGGCATCGGCTGTTTGAGAGACGAAGAATTTTTCAGCCCGGTGCTAAAATGGCTCCTGGGAATACTGGGCGGTGGGGCGATAGCGTGTTTTATTGGGCTCGCCGACGATATGTTTGATATAGAGCCAAAGCAAAAAATCCTCGGCCAAGCTGCTGCGGCTGTTATTCTGCTGCTGGTAGGTATCACACCGAATTTATATCGTATTACTGACCCATTAAATTTGCCAATGTCCCACAACCTCGAAATGATTTTAAGTGTTTTTATTGTCGTATTTTTCGTAATTGGTGCAACAAATTCACTAAACCTGCTTGACGGACTTGATGGACTTTGTGCGGGAGTAACGGCAATTATTACCATCGCTATGCTGCTTCTGTCAATACATCTGGCGACTTGGGGGGCCAGTGAGGTCGGTGACCCTGTGCGGATTACAATTTGTCTTGGGCTTGTAGGAGGCGTCTGTGGATTTTTGCCTTTCAATCGGTATCCAGCCAAGATATTTATGGGCGATGCCGGCAGTATGCTCTTAGGCTTTATGGTAGCTGTGCTGATGCTTTTATTTGCCGAGCAGATTCCGCGATGGTGGATGGCTTCAATCGTTGTCTTTGGCTTGCCCATTCTCGATACCGCTGTTGCCCTGGTAAGGCGATTGCTTAATCACAGGCCCTTGTTTGTTTCTGACCGTGGTCATATTTACGACCAGATGATAGATAGAGGGATACCTTTGAAAAGGACCGTCGCAATTTCTTATGTGCTTGCCAGTGTTTATGCGGTAATCGGTTTAGCAATGAGCCAAATAAGAACAAGATATGCTGCGGTTGTGTATGTTTTGGTTTTCGCGGTCTCGGGCTTGGTTGTGTGGAAGAAAGGCTACCTGAAAATGGAAGGCCTGAGAGGAGCGGTTCACAAGGAAAACTGATAAGAAATTAGGACTCGTTGGCTGGCTCGATAAGTTTTTCTAAAATGTGAAGAGCCTGTAGTATATCGTGGCGGATGCGTTGTAAGATTGGTTATGCTAATCGAAGGGAAGAAGCGCTGGATGTTCAAGAAAACCGCTATGTTTTCACAAGAGATAGAACAGCCAGCGTTCGTTTGGAAACGGGATATAGTTATTCTCGTCTGCTTACAAATTGCACTGGGGGTAATCTGTCTCAAGACGGTCCCTCGTCTCTACGTGGACGAGGTGTGGGACTCATCATTGGGGTACAGCTTGGCCTATTTCGGCGAGCTTAAGCATCAATTTATTGAAGGCTTTGGCGGTATGCACATTCATTTTGTGCAACCCCGAGTCGTCTTGCCTTTTGTTTGTGCTGCTATTTTTAAAATGGCTGGCTACAGTATTTTAGCCGGTCGAATGTGCTCACTGGTATTTAGCGTATTAGCTGTTGTTGGCCTTTATGCTCTAATGCGACGCTGGTTTGGCGAGAAGCAGGCTGCTTGTATCGCGATAGCAACTATTTTGCATCCCTGGTTCTTTGAAGTTAGTCGGCGGATTCGGCCCGAAATTTACTACATAGCGTTAGCGATGACTGCCCTATGGTGTATGGTGCATTCGCTTGGTTCCGGCTCACAGCGAACAGCACTTCTTGCAGGCATACTCGCTGCGTTGGCGTCTTTGGCGCATCCATTGGGATTTGTCCTGGACTCTGTTCTTGCTGCTGCTGTGCTTATATGGTTAAGGAATAGAAGAATCTGGCGTCTGATTCTATGGACTTGCCTTGGTTTCATGGCGGTTATTTTGCCGTATATCGTCTATGTACTTTGGTCCATTCAGGACCCAGGAGTGCATTTCTTTGAACAAATGCAAAGCGGTTGGGGCCGAAGAGGTATGTTCCCGTCTGGTGAAATTAGTCGCTGGAAAAATTTCTTACAATGGCCCAAAGGGATTCCACTTGCCATAATTATGATTGCTTCCTGGCTTCTGGCGTGGTATCGTTCCACTACCGCTGATAAGGTCCTTGCTACAATTATTGGTTTGTTTTGCTTAGCGCTGCCTTTTGCATCCACCAATACTTGCGGTCGATATCTCGCAGCAGTGACGCCTTTCTTTTGTGCATTGATGGTTCGTATGGTCTGGCGCCTCATGTCTGGCCGTGGCGTGCTGTTGCGGAATTGGTATAGTTTGCGGTTTATTGTCGGCATCAGTATTGTGGTCATTTATGTCTCAATATGTGTCGCCGCTATTTCCATTATGTTTTATCGTCTCAGGGGAGCTGATTTTATGAGTGTAGTAAATCGCGTTGCATCGGTGGTTGGTCGGCAAGATCGTGTGTATGGGGGGGGAATTTTTTGGTTGGGTCATGACCGCTATCGCTACGGACCTTTCCCAGTAGATGCCAGTACGATTCCTTTCCAGCAAACGGTTGATATGGTACGTAAATATCAATTCGATTATGCGGTGAGAATGGCCTGGCGATTCAGTCGCAGCTATGGTGTCGCTTCACCGCCTGTTGATATGCCAGCTTTTCGTACCTCATATACGCTTGATCGGGTATGCAGTCAATTCGGCACTAAAGTAGACGAATTCCGCGACCCTTATTTCGGTCCAGTTGAAATCTACAGGCTTAATTGGAATAATGATTCTAACTCCGGGAGTAAAAAATAGAAACAAGCATTTGGAATTAATCAGCACGTCTTTCGTCAATTAGCTACCTTCCAGAGAACCCCAGCTTGCTCAAATTCGTATCGTTCCAACAGAAACCGCGGGCAATACCCTGCCAGCGGCGAAACCACATAGACAGTCCGCTCGGTAAGGACTTTATCAATTACGTTCTCGTTATATTCTTTCAAATTATTTACAGAGCCGTGCCCTGAAACAATAGTAACGTCCCTGCGTTTGCCTTCAATCTCCTGAATATATAAAAGCGCATAAACAGTAGTACCATCAGCATATATAATCGCTTCATCTTCAATTGCATCCAATGCTTCGTTTGCGAATTTCTCTGCTCCATAGCAGCCTGTTTTCCACGGCCTTAAGAACCATACATAGTCATTACGGTAAGGAATATCTCTTTTTGTGGAAAGATTGAACCGCATTTTCTGCGCTATAACAGGAGCGGTGATATAAGTCGGGATTGGCAGCAGGGCAAGGATAAAAACTATTCGACACAAGATTTTGCGATTGAACTGGGTAACGAGCAGATTAAAACCAACACCAATTAGGATGGAAACCAGACAATAAAAGGGTATAAAAAATGCGTATCTATCCGGAACTGTGTATCTAAAAGCAAATACGAAGAAAAGAACTAACAATGCCAAAAGGATATTTGTAAAACTGCGACTTGGTGACACTTTCTTCAAGCCGTAGAGACCTGCAAAGAAAAATATAATATTGGGTGTAGGGAAATTGTATGCCATAAATATCAGATTTTCTCCGGCAAGCTTAGTTGAAAGACGAACGTTAAAAACCGCCCCGCGCCAGCTATTCCCAAAAAGTGCTGAAGCCACGGTACCTGTAAAATCACCCGTTTGAATGATGTTCTTTATGATTAGATATTCGTATGGTGCTGCACCGATGACCCATAGTGCAACAATAATCCTAAAATGTCTTAAGCTTATTTGCTTTTTTGCCAATAAAGTTACCAAAAATACCAGGTAGCAAGCGAAGGCAATAACGGCCCACATATGGTTTGCAATTGCCAAGCCGTTGAAAAGTGCTAACAGATATAAAAAACCGACACGTCCAGTTTTGATATACTGAAACAACATTATCAGTTCGGCTAGGAATAGTGCCGAATACAAAGTATAAACTTCGGCGATTGATGCAGACTGCCAAATTGTCCAGGATAGGGCAAGTGTAATTGCCGCCAGCACAGCCGGAGAGTTTTTACCGAGCCAAAGGCGTAAAAGCAAAAAAAGATTTGCAATTGTAAATGCTGCAGCAACTGCTGAAATCAAATTTACCCTGTAAGCGAATTCACCAAGCGGAATGTATTTTACTCCGATGCCTATAATATGATAAAGTGGATGTGAAAGAGCCAGGCCGAGCTTGCCCTCGATATCGTTATGCCAGATTCGATACTGATACATTCCACTGTCCTGCCATAATGGCCCCGGTGCACAGGTCGCTATATAAAGCACAGCCGCAGCTAAAAGAACTAAAAAGTAATTAACAGTAAGATTTCTTGAAATGAAAAAGTTATTTTTGCTCTTCGTCGTTTGCATATGCTCCTGCGGCCTCGATTATGCACAGATTAGTGGAGTTGCTCAATATCCTCAAGCCAGGCATCAAGTAAATGTAATTCTTCCTGACCGATTAGGGACATACTAACTAATTTCTCGTAGCAAACTTTAAGGTTGTCGCCGATTTTCTCAACTCCGGATTTCAGCGGCAGAGACTCTAAGGCTTTGCAGATTTCACTATTGTTCAGATAGCCAGGTATTTCGTCATTGAAATCACGCAACAGATTATGAACGTTGCGTTCCTGCCTCATAGTGGGTTCGTGGAATAAAATTGCCCAGCCATTAAGCCAGGCAATTATCTGGGCGATGAAGCTGCGCCAGATATCCGTCATTCTAAAAGAACAATGTGATGGTAAGTAAAGCAGTTCGAATGCATCCGGCCACCACGTGGTGTTTTGGCTGTTAAAGGGACACCATGAACCATTAGTTAGTGCAACTCGACGGTCTTTTCTAAAGGTTTGTGGAAGCGGTAAAACGAGACGATATACTGCATCAACGTCAGGATTGTCGTCGGCCAAGCCTTGCTGAATAGGACAATCGATGTCCGTCTGGGTAAGTGGCTCGTATGGGGGGACCTGCCGCTGAATCTGTTCCAGAGGAAAGCCGCGTGGCCAAATGTTTTGGTCGGTAAAGTAACGATAGACGTTCACCCAACCGCTGTTCTCAAGGACCGAAACGTTTTGAATTTGCTGCCGTCTATTCCAGAACTGCGGGTAAGGAATGTTATCATCGTCGGTTTCAATGATAGTCGATGCACCATTGCGGATTGCGAGAAGATAGCCGATGTTTTTGCGAGCATAGTGCCTTGTCGGACACAATTGAGCAAACTTTAAGTCTGCCTGCTTTTGTCTTTTCAGACTGTAAAAATCACAGGCGTCGATGTGAAATTCGGCAGGACTGGCCTCGTCACCTATAACGATGAAATGATACTCTCTTTCGCTACAGCCTTGAGCTAAGCCCCGAAGAATCCTGTTAGGCTCAGCAATAGAGGTTACAACAACATAAATTTTGTCTTTCATAAAACTGAGCATTTTCCTATTAAGAACTACAGATTACCAGCAATACGCTTTCTAAATAAGCGAAATAGGTTGCTAAAAGCATCAATAACGACCGCAACATTTACGTTTTGGCTGGGTGCACGATAATGTATCGGCACCTCGATGATGCGCATATTTCGACAATATGCTTTTATTTCCGTCTGGAAAAAATGGCCACGCGACCGAATTCCTTTGTCTAAGACTTTTTCCAAGGCAGCGCTGGTGAACATCTCGAAGCCGCTCGTCATATCCTTGAGTTTTGTGCCGAGTAAGAAATTAGTCAGGACACTCCCTGCATAGCTTATAAAATAACGGCTCAAAGGAGCTTCTGTAAATTTTCCGCCCTTACAGAAGCGACTGCCGAACACACAGTCGTAACCTTCGGCCATTTTATCAAAAAACTGTGGGATTTGTGAAGGCTGATGGCTAAAGTTTGCATCAATCTCCAGTATCCAATCACAACCAGCATTCAGGGCTTGCCGATATCCTTTCATATATGCATCCACAACACATCTATTCTCAGGAGTCCAAATTACTTTAAGCTCAGGTAATTTATTTTGCAGCTCTTTAAGTAAATCAATAGTGCCGTCTTTGCAGGAATTGTCAAATATGACAAAAAACGTTACAGATTTGAAACCTTTGCACTGTTCCAACACCGCGTTTACGAACTCTACGGCGGTTGACCGTTCGTTGGCCATCGGGCATACAATCCCCAAACTTGTCTTGGAAAACCGAAGGCCATTGTTGCCGGTTTTAAAACTATTCATTTTTTTCTCATAAGATTACTGTTAAGTATTGCGTATCATCGGCAAATTGCATAGCTCCTTCATAAGCAGCGGGTACAAGTAAGCAATCACCTGCCTTGAATTCAACAGAAGTCCCATCAGCTCCCAGAATCGCTCCAAAGCCGGCTAAAACAATCAGCGATTTCGTCCTGCCGGGCGAAAGAAGCATCTCGCCGCCTTTGGCCTGGTGCCCTTTATCCATCTTGAAGTGTTCGCAATCAACCAATCGACCTACCGTTGTTACCGGAAGATTATCACCGGCAGCGTTAAAGTTAATGCTTTTCAACGCTTCTTCAATGTGCAATGGTCTGGCTTTGCCTGTGTCGTCAACTCTGTTGAAGTCAAAAACGCGATACGTAGTATCCGACGGCGTTTGAATCTCAGCTATCAAAAGACCTGCTCCGATGCTGTGAGCGGTGCCGGCCGGGAGGAAATGGCACTGGCCGGCCTCGACGGGCACCTTTGCTAATAATTCAGCAACGTTACCCTTTTTTATCGCTTTGGAAAATTCCTCTTTTGTTACGCCTTCTTTTAGCCCTTTATAAATTACTGCTCCGCTGACAGCGGATATGATATACCAGCACTCGGTTTTGGGCTCTCCCTTGCCCATTCGCTGGCAGGTTTGCGGGTCGGGATGAACCTGCACGCTCAAGATATCCTCGGCGTCAAGGAATTTAATTAGCAGCGGAAAAGGCCCGGAGAAATTTTCATTACCTGTTATTTCCTTAGGGTATTTTTCGATTACTGATTTGATAGTTTGGCCGGCAAATTCGCCATTTACGATTACAGATTTATCATCAGGCAAATCAGCCAGTTCCCAGCTTTCACCGATTTTTTCGAATGGGGGTATATCTTTACCGAAAACCTCTCGCAGCTTCTGGCCTCCCCATATTCGCTGTTTATAAATCGGCTTAAATTTCAGTGGATACATTTGCATAGTAGTATTGTAATCATGGCAAAGTAATTTGTCTATGGTATGATTTAAGGAAAATCCTTGCGGCAGGATGCGGGGAATTACATCTGTTTGTGTGAGTTTGTTAGCTGCAGGTTAGAGTTGCATTTAGGGCAGAGACCCTCAAGTTGTATGCGCTGATGGCTAATGATAAAGCCTTTGTATGGGCTCTTTGCCATAGGCATCTGTTTTTCGGTCAGGCAGTATACATCGCCACAATTTGTGCAGGTAAAGTGTGGGTGACATTGGTTTTTAGTGCAATTATGGCTGAGTTCAAAATGCCAGCATCTTTGCTGCAGGAAAGCCTTGTGGACAAGACCCGCAGCCAAAAAGCTTTCAAGGGTGCGATAAATTGTAACCTTATTCGGGGTTATGTGAGAAAGCTTTGCGGCAATCTGGTGTGCTGTCTGTGGCTTGCGGGCACCGAGCAGAACGCTTAGAACAGCCGCCCTAGGGCCGGTTCGACGCAGGTTGGCAAAGTTCAGCAGGTTCTCGATTTTTTGCTTGATGTCGGGTTTCATTCGCAATCCTCCAATTGCTTGTGTAAATGCGGATGGCTGTGCCGGCTGTGAACAGGGCAGGGGCCTGCCAATTCCAGGTCGGACTTAACGAACAGAAGCGGGAAAACGATATCACTGATACAGCAGGGCACCCACACAGCTATGAATAAGGTTACGAAAATCACAAGGGCCGTCGCAATTGTTATCTCCGATTTGATATTCATCAATAAATAAGATGATGAAGCCCACGTGCTTATCAAAATATGACCGGCGTGTGGGAATTTCGTTCTTGGCAAAGCAAACGCAATAAGAATCCCCAGCAATGCAGCAGGATTGACGAGGTACCATTCCTCTACGAAACCAAGATGAATTTTGTGTTCTTTGTGTTCATCTGCACTTTCGGCTTGATGTATCGAGTCAGTGTCTTCGTGGTGCAAATGTGCGTGTGCAGGAATATCCAGCCCCAGCAGATGCATTCCGATATGAGGTATAATAATATCACTCAGCGTGGCTATTCCGACTGAGCCGACATAACCTACAATCATAATCAGAATTAAGTGTTTCTTAATGGAATGAATTTTGAACATTGATGCGGTTACCATAGCGCTTAGAACAACGTGAGCAGGATGAAAAACAGAAAACAAAGTGTGACGGGCCGGGTTGCTTACATTTCTAAAAAGCAGCATAAAGACAATCCCCAGCAACGCCCCGAAAAGTGTAAATGGAGCATGTCCTTTCAGTTCCACAAGGATATGTTTTGCTTTTTCTTTTACCGACATTTTTCAATCCTCATTTTAACTGTTGTTAAAGACCAACTTTTATACTATGCGACCATTTTATCTAAATGCAACTGAGTTGCAAGAAGAAATTCCAACCAATCTTTAAGTTCTTGATTGAGAGTGGTTTTGGGCATAAAATCAGTTTTTTTCACGGAGACTTTTGAACTAAAAGGGCTTGAATGAAAGTAATTGAATCTAAATCACAGTTTGTCGATGTGGCCGCGGGGACGGTCCTGACTATCGGAAATTTCGATGGCTTTCACCTCGGCCACCAGGAAATCCTAACTGCTGCCAAACAAACGGCGGCGCAAAAGAACAGTAAATTGATAGTAATGACCTTTGAGCCACATCCGCTTGCTGTTTTACATCCGCAGGAGAAAATCGGTATTCTAACGCCGTTGGTGCTGAAAAAATGTCTTCTTGCTGAATTTAGGGTAGATTACCTTTTTGTCCTGAAAAGCACGCCTGAGCTTCTAAGCCTTTCGCCGGCGGATTTTGTGGAACGATTTATTGTTAAAAATATTCGGCCCAGCGTAGTTGTTGAGGGCGAGGACTTCAACTTCGGCTGTGGGCGGGAAGGTAATGTGCATACGCTGCAAAAGCTCACGGGAGCAAAGGGCATTGAGGTTTTTATAGTCGAGCCTAAGAAGGCTAAGCTGGCGAGCGGCCAAACAGTCGAGGTCTCAAGCACAATAATTCGCAATATGGTAACAAAAGGTAAAGTGGCGGACGCAATTGTTTTATTAGGCAGGCCTTATCGGCTTATCGGCAGTATTGTACCCGGGCGGGGCAAAGGAAAAAAATTAGGTTTCCCAACGCTGAATATGAAACCAGTTCAGCAGATTATCCCTGCTGAAGGTGTCTATGCAGGCACTGTTGAACTTGCAGATAGTATCGAAGAGGTTTGCGGTGAGAAAGAAAGAGTTCCTGCCGTTTTTAGTATCGGCCGGACAGAGACATATGGCAGCGATTACCCCCTGGCGATCGAAGCACATTTACTTATAGACAATGCCGAGCAGTTTACCGGCCGATATATGGCTATGGATTTTGCAAAGCGAGTCCGTAACCAGCAGAAGTTTGGAACAGACGAAGAGCTTTCCGCCCAAATCGCAAAAGATTGTGAAAAGGCAAAACAGATTTTTGCCACAGAGAAACGTTGATTAAAATTTGTATGGCAAAAAAGTTTTACAAAACGGAATGTGTGTATTGCCTTCGATATTTTGAAGAATTAACTTCAGATCATATATTTCCACAAGCTTGGTATCTCGATGCTCCACAAAAAGGCTTGAGTAAACTTCAAGTTCCAGCATGTTACGATTGCAACCAAAAATGGAGCAAAACTGAAGACAAATTATTTGCTTATCTTGGGCTTTGTGTAGATCCTACTGATCCAATCTATTCTGATGTTGCAGGAAAAGCTGTAAGGTCCGCGAAACGGAGCTGCGCTAAAAATAAACGCAATGGAACCATTCGAAAAAAACGCTTGCAAAAAATAATGGGGGACGTGATTCCATCAGAGAATATACCGAAACAGTCAATCGTTCCAGGTTTTGGTTTTCAGACTAGTTTTGAACCCAATGAACAAATGGGAGTCAAAGTTCCGTCTGAGCAATTCAATGCTTTTGGCGAAAAACTAATCCGTGGTATTTCTTATATATGTAGGCATAAAACATACATTGACCATGACCACGATATACATATTTATATTCCACAGAGGGATGGACACAACTACGTTCATTCAATACAACAACATTGGCAAGAATATAATTTTTCTCCAACGTTATCAGTAAGACTGGCATTTACAGTTGATGACGATCAAAGTGGTCTATTTTGATATGATGATCTGGGGTAAGCTTAGTATGATGGGAATAGTGGAGCCAAAAACCAAAAACCGTAAGAATATAGTTACTGAGTAAAACGCGAAAGATGGAAGATAAAAACGATTTTCAAAAAGCGGTTAAGTTAATAAAGCTATGGTAGAGACATTTCGGCTGGCGGTGCTGCCGGAGGCCGCAGCAGCCTGAGGTGAGCACACTACTCCTGAGTGACCTGTGGTGAGCTTGCCGAACTATCGAAGGAACGTAGGCAACTTTTATTTTTCTATTCTGTCTTCTGTCTCCTGACTTCTGTCTTCTGCACTTCGCGCAATCAAAAGCGAGGGTACCTGCGCACCAAAAACGGCGAGTTTGAAAATTTTTTTTGTTTCTTTAATTGCAACGACTTAGCCAAAATCACACCCCCAAAAACCCCAAAATTTTCGCATCAAACGCGCAAGTCCGCCTTACTAAGGGGGAGAGTCTGTTTTCAAATTTGTTTCCACCGTTAGGTGTCCTGTGGAGTATTTTGATATTAGGATTTAGAATTTGTTTAGGATTTCGATATTAGGATTTCGGATTTCTCGCTTGTCTATACTTTCGTTAAAAACCCCGATCAATCAAAAGCGAGCAATTATGCAAAACGAACCCAATTTTCAAAAAAGTCAAATGATTATAACATTATTAAAAACAACCAATTACAACGAAAAAAGAGCGTTGGACACTTTGTCAAAACAAACCCAATCGAACCCAATTTCAAAAGGTACCTTGATAATTTGCTATTTCTACTCTATATATAAGCAGCAATTAGGAACTACTGTGGTGAATAATAAAGATTTTCAAAAAACGGTTGAGTTAATTAACAAATCAAGTAATGTTTTGCTCACGACGCATGCGCGGCCGGACGGCGATGCCTGCGGTTCGGTTATCGCAATGTATGATACTCTGACCACTCTCGGCAAAAAGGTCAAAATGCTGATGCTGTCGCCGGTTCCGGAATGGTATGAGTTTTTGTTTGCTGAAAAGGCCCCTGTACTCGGTGAAGATGTTGACCTTGGCCGATTGACAAAAGGGCGGTTCGGCGAATTCGATTTGATTACAATTATCGATACCAACTGTTCCAGCCAACTGCCGAAACTTGGCGAGTATTTGAAACAGGCTGATACGCCGGTCCTTGTAATAGACCACCACGTAACCACTGACGGTCTCGGTAACGTAGAGCTGATTGATACAACCGCTGCGGCTACAGGTTTGATTGTTTTGGATTTGCTAAGATATGCTGGCTGGCAGGTAACCGAAAAAATCGCCCAGGCGCTCTTTGTCGCAGCAGCCACCGATACCGGCTGGTTCCAGTTCAGCAACACAGACAGCAGGGTTCATAGAAGCTGCGCCGAGCTGATTGACGCTGGTGTAAATCCCACGCAGGTTTATCACGATATGTACCAAAATTTCTCACATCAGCGGTTCAAGCTGATGACAGCGATGCTCAACACGCTCGAATTGCATTTTGACGGGCGCCTCGCAATGCAACATTTGTTGCGGGCCGATTTCGAGCGGACCGGCGCCGCCTTTAAGGATACCGAAAATCTAATCGACGAATGTCGGCGGATAAGTACCGTCGAGGCGGCGGCTTTGTTTGTGGAGCTGCCTGATGGGCAGATTAAAGTTTCGCTGCGGAGCAGTGGGGCGATAAATGTTCGCAGGATAGCAGAGAAGTTTGGCGGCGGCGGCCATACAACAGCCGCAGGCGTCCATTTCCCCGGGCCGATTGAGAAGGCGAAAGAGCTTATCCTGGCCGAAATGACGAAACAGTTTAAGCGGCTGGAGAGTGAATGACTTTCATTATAACTTGTCCTTTATTACTATCAGCCGACACCCCACTGTTTAGCACCACCTGCTCCGAAGCTGTCGTGCGTCAGGATGTGGGTCATCCTCCGCTGGCGGAAAGCGCCAGAGTCGTTATAGACTTGGCGGGCAGTTTCAACGGCTCGCCTAATTTATAACTGCTGATATGAACGCACTTTTCCTTCCCGCTGGAGCGATAAATTTCGCCTTTGGAAATAGATGAACCCTTCAAAGAAAACTTGAGGGTAATATCGGTCTCGGCTGTAGTATTAATAATGACCGCGGTCAGTTTCTTATTATCCGGGCTGATATATGCTGAAATTCTCAGACCCGGATTGTCGGTCGAAGCTTCCACACGCTGCCAGTCCGAATCCGTAAAAGCTGAATATTGCTTGAAAGCGTAGTAAGCGGGTTTGATAGTGTAGGAGTTCGGGTCGTTGATGCTAACTAATCCGCTATTGGGGTCCCAGAACAAATCCCAGTACAAATATGATGCTACGTTCTCTACAGTCAGAGAATTATGCATCAAAATCGCTGTATTCATTGCGCCGGTCCAGGTCTCCGGTTCGTGCTCGAATTCTGTCTGAAACACGGGCTTGTTGCCGTGCTGTGAATTAAGCTTGGCAAAGTTGACCATTTTGGGAATATATCTGTCGGGATTTTCGGCGCAGCCGCTGCAGTCATAAAGGTGATGTGCATAACCATAGACGCGGGAGTTGTTTAGTCTGCTGATATAGCTTTCGACGTGGGAAAAACCCATCGTTTCAGGGTCGAGCATCTTTGGCATAGCCGGCCCCATTTCGGTATTAAGCTTTTGCCAGACCGCTTCGAGAGCGGTGTTGTAGCCGGCGGTGTTTGAATCTTCCGTAGGGGCGAACTTACACGAGTCATATTTAGCTTCCCAGTCCGGCTCATTCTGCATAGTCATATAGTCTATTTTAACTCCAGCTTTTGCATAAGCGACTAAGCTGTCGTACCACCACTGGGCAAAATCATCATAGGCGTACTTGCCGTTGACTTTCGCAAGAGTTCCGCCAATTAAACTTCCGTTGCTTTTCAACCGGGCAGGCGGCGTCCACGATGAAATCATAATCCTCATATCTTTTCCAAGTGCGGCTTCACCGCTCTTGGCTATTTCCACAGCGTCATCGAAGTCGGTTTGGTTGAAATCATAAGTGTTTCTTATGCGGAATATGTCAATGCCGAGTTCCTTGAAGAGAAGATTATATAGTTCGGCTTTTTGTTTATGTTGAACTAATTCCTTTGTACGAAAGGCGCCGGAAGCACCGAGACCTTCGATTTTCTGGTGGCGCTTATTTGTGTCAATCTCACCTTTTGCTGTGGGTTGGACAGCTTTGAACTTGGTGCTACTGGGAGCCGGGCCATATACGTTAGCGTCATCGACGTAAAAATTAACACCCGGTGGCGGGCCGTCGAAGTAAACATCCAGCACTGTTAATCCACCGTTCACATCCAAGGTGAAGCTTCCTGATAGCAGTACCCAGTTGCTGTCTGTAGCGGTGACAGTGTCTACGTTATGATAATTAGTGCCGCCGTCGTCCTGCTGCTCGACAGATAGCAATACTTGAGCACTCGGAGCATTATCGAGTCTTACCCACCCGGATATCTGATAAGTTTTTCCGTTTGTCATTGTGTCAAAAACAGATTGTCTTACCCCTTGCCAGTTCGAGTCTCTGCCGGTCGCTTTCGCACCGCCCGAACCGCTGTGTACTGGTGTGCTGACTGCCTCAATTTGACACCCTCGGCCGCCCCATCCGTCCGTTCCGCTTTCAAACCCGGGATTGATAAGGATATTGGTGTCGCCGTAATCTGTATCGCTGGCTGAAAGCGCCAGAGTTGTTATAGACTTTGCTGGCAATTTCAATGGCTCGCCTGCCTTATAGTTGCCGATATGGATGCATTTCTCTGTCTCGCTTGAGCGATAGACTTCACCGTTCGAAATAGAAAAACCCTTCAATGAAAAGTTAAGGGTAATATCTGTGCTGGGTGCGGTATTGATTATTACAGCGGTTAGTTTCTGATTGTCCGGGCTTATATACGCTGAGACCCTTAGACCGGGATTGTTGGTTGTGGCTTCAACACGTTGCCAGTCCGGATATATAAAAGCTGAGTATTGCTTAAAGGCATAATAGACCGGCTTGATAATGTAGGTGCTCGGGTCGTCTATGCTCACCATACCGCTGTTGGAGCCCCAGAATAAATCCCAATACAAATATGCAGCTGTGTTCTCCACGGTCATGGAATTATGAATCAGAATTGCCGTATTCATTGCCTCGGTCCATGTCTTCGGGTCGTGCTGGAACTCCGTCTGGAATATCGGCTTGTCGCTATACTTTGATTTGAACCTTTCCATTTCAGGAATATACCTGTCGGGAGCTTCACCGCAGCCGCTGCAATCATAGAGATGGTGTGCGTAACCATAGACCTGGGATAAATTGTCTAAATTGTCTATATAGTCCTTGGTGCTGCCTAAGCCATACGTTTCTGGGGCGAGCATCTTCGGCGTCGCCTGCCCCATTTCAGAATTAAGCTTCTGCCAGACCGCCTCAAAGGCAGCATCATAGCCGGCAAGGTCTGAATCCTCCGTAGGACTGAATCTGCACGAATCCCATCTTGCTTCGTATTCTGGCTCGTTCTGTATACTTATATAGTCCGCCTGAACTCCCGCTTTCGCATAAGCAGCTAAACTGTCAGCCCACCACTGGGCAAACTCAGCGTAAGGGTATTTGCCGTCGATTTTTGCAAGGGTTCCGCCGACTGTAACTCCGTGACCTTTCAGCCGCTTGGGCGGCGACCACGATGAAATCATAATCTTCAGGTTCCCCCCGACGGCGGCCTTAGCGCCCTTGACTATTTCTACTGTTTCGTCGAAGGATTTTGGCTCCATATCGTAATTGTTTCTTATGCGGAATATGTCCAGCCCCAGCTCCTTGAAAAGAAGATTATATAGTTCTGGTTTTTTCTGATGGTTCACAAATTCCATCGTGTAATGGGCGCCGCCGGCGCCGAAACCTTCGATTTTTTGATGGCGTGTGCCTGCATCAATCTGGCCTGTCGCGTTAGGGTCAACAGTAATGAGTTTGGGAGGAATGGGCTTGGGCCCATATACGTTCGCGTCATCAACGTAAAAATTAACCCCCGGCGCAGGGCCTTCGAAGTACACATCCAGAACCGATAATCCGCCGTTCACATCTAATGTGAAGTTTCCTGAAAGCAGGACCCAGTTGCTGTCCGTGACGGTGGCGTTGGCTACGTTATGATAGTTAGTGCCGCCGTCGTCCTGCTGCTCGACGGATAAAGAAACAGAAGTACTTGGGGCGTTATCGAGTCTTACCCACCCGGATATCTTGTAGGTTTTTCCACTCACCACTTTATCGAATACGGATTGTTTAATCCCTTGCCAGTTTGCGTTTCTGCCCGATGCTTTAGCGCTGCCCGAACCGTTGTGTACAGGCGATTTAACTGCTTCAATTCGGCAGTTTCGGCCGGCCCACTCGCTCGTTCCGTTTTCGAAGTCGGGATTGACCAGGATATTCGTGTCGCCGTCACCTGTGGCATGGCTGGTGGACACCAATGACAAAAAGAGTAGGAGAAGCAGAGATTCGCAAAGACTCTTGGAATACATGTTATTCCTCTTTATTTTGGAGTTAGTTTAGAATTTATCAGTCAGCCGTTTTCTTAGTTCTGTATGGTAACAAATTAGCCGTTACTCTGCAATATTACTTTGCTTTTCAAGCCATTTTACCCTGCCCCCGTGACGTGTGGCGGCATAAAGCTGCGAGAGCCTTGAATAGTCAATCCGGGAGGTTCGTGGGGTTGCGGACGCTGATTATGCCAAATTTGCTCTGGCTATTGAGGAAAAAATCCCTGAAGTCTGATTTTCAGGCTGGTTTTCGAACAATATGTTAAAATTAGCAGTAATAAAGGAAGATAGAAGGCAAAAATTTAAAAAAACACTAAAAAAATCTTGACGGGGTGTCGATACCGTAATAGAATTGTATATGAGTGTTGGGTGAAATTAGGGTGTTTGACCGCCCATAAGAAAGGGTTAATTAGGATTTTAAAGAAAATCTTAATAATTATGGTGTTTCTGCTGTAAACTGTTAGTAGACAAATGTTGACGTCTGCACCAGGCCGCTGACAGTTTCAAGCAGTGGCCTTTTTTATTGCTCTTTATTAACTGAATATGTAAACTATCCGGCCTCGACTCAATTGTCGATATTAGTTTACGGCTTGCGATTTGAAATTCGTCGTTTCAATCAGTAAACCGAAACAAGTTTGGGCTCGTAGCTCAGCTGGTTAGAGCGCACGCCTGATAAGCGTGAGGTCGGTAGTTCGAGTCTACCCGGGCCCACTGGTTGGGTTAAATGGTTAATTTGTAATACCAATTACCAATTACCAGTTACCAATTAGGGTCCGGGGACGTAGCTCAACTGGGAGAGCGCCGGCTTTGCAAGCCGGAGGTTGT
>CAYYFT010000013.1:0-18252 GCA_964471015.1 uncultured Pirellulales bacterium
TGAGCTGCTATGGGAAGGTGATTTCTCTCCCGCTGATTTTAACGAAACACTCTATAAAACACTATACGAAGGCGAATGGTTCTGGGACCCGACAGCTTACCTGCCACCACCAACATCGATGGCTGACAAGAACATATGGCAGTATGACATCTCCATTGACTCAAGCAAAGCATTTATCCAGCAGGGCGACCCCTGTGAGCCGGTCGTTTACTGGCTGGATGCTTATGTCGAGTTAGAACCAGATACCAATAATCCTAATTTTGGCTGGAAATCAACGTACGAGCGGGAGCAGTGGAACGATGATGCAGTCTGGTGGGATGACGCTCTAATGGTCTGGAACGAACTGCGCTACCCCCCGGGGCACTACTACTCTGACGCTTCTATCAACCTGGCATTTTCGATTATGACTGGTGAAGAAACAGAGCCGGAAGACATCAAATGGTCGCAGCCGCCAGTGCCGCATCCAGATTATGAAGATACCTATATCGGCTGGGACGAGGAATCCCACGACTGGCTGCCCAGAATGGTTCTTGATGACTTCCAATGCGATTCTAACAGACCGGTTACGGCAATCCGCTGGTGGGGCTCTTTTCTCGGTTGGAACGATAATGTGATACCAGATGAACTTCCGAATTCTTTCCTTATCACAATCTGGGATAATGTCCCGGCCGGGGTAGATGCAGCCTACAGTCATCCAAATGAGATAATCTGGGGCACTATCTGTGATGTTTATGATGTCAACTTCTATGGTTGGGAGTATGACCCACGGTACGGTCAAATAGACCTCGCTAAATTTGAATTCTATCAGGAGCTCGACCCCTGTGATTACTGGTACCAGCCGAACGACGTCAACGTATACTGGCTGGGCATAGCAGCACGCTACGGCGATATGCCTCACGACCCATGCTATCCGTGGGGTTGGGAGACACGAGAGCATTTCTTCGAGGATGATGCAGTTCGCTTCTTCGGCTGGCCGGAGCCCAATAAGACCTATCCACCATCAATGTTCGAGCCTATCGAGTGGAATTACGAAACCTGGGACCTGAGCTTCGAGCTGCTCTCCAGCCCAAAGATACCACCCAAGCCGCTGCTTATTAAACACTCAAAGTGGTCTCAGCCACCCATCGAGATTGACCCAACGGCAGAAGTTCCAACATACTGCGGCTGGGATGAGGAATCTCACAATAAGCTCGAGCCTGGAACGCCGTTTATGAAGATAGTCGCAGACGACTTCCGCTGTATCGGCTCAATGCCCGTAACAAGTATCCACTGGTGGGGTTCATTCTTCGATTGGGAATGGTCGTGGGCTCATGGAACACTGCCGCCCGTTGTGCCCGAGAAATGCTGGATTGGGTTCTGGAGTAATGTTCCCGCAGGTGCGCCACCATATTATCTATCGTATAGTTATCCGGAGATACTGCTGCACAGTGTGACGATACCTGTGGAACGGCTCGAGATTAGTGAGGTTGGTTCCGATGAGTATTACGGTCAGTATCCTTATGATATCTGCTATCAGTACAACGTTGATTTGGAACCTGAAGAAGTATTCTGGCAGGATGAATTTAGTGAGATGACTTATGATGACATTTACTGGATAAGTATCGTAGCGGAGTATAATGATGTGGTTGAGCCGTATTACAAGTGGGGCTGGAAGACCCGTCCGTGGCACTGGATGGACGATGCCGTAACGTTTACTTTAGACTTTGAACCTGCCGCGGGTTTTGCTCTCGACCCTACCATAGTAAATCCGATTGTAGACCCTGTGTGGGGTGAGAGCTTTGATATGGCGTTTGAGCTTGACACCGACCCGAATTACGTCAAGTGGGAGCAGGACTATACCGGCATCCGAAACTGGCCGCACTATGAGGATGAGATGTCTATGGGTACCGTGGAGAGATGGACAGAAGTAGAAACCAAGTGGCTTCAGGCCCCGGACCTTTCTCCAGCTGGTATCGACGTGGATGCAACGATGGAATTAACTGTTGCTCCAATATTTCCACCACAGATTCTTGCAGATGATTTCAACTGCATCAAGACGGGGCCGATTACAAACATAGCCATCTGGGGCTCTTGGTTCTACGATGAGATGCCTTTTGGAGGAGACCCGACGGCTGTTGAATTTACGCTGAGTATTTACAGTGATAATCCTTCGGGGCCTACCGGCGGCTGGTCAGAACCAAACGAGCTACTGTGGAGAATAGATTTCCCTCCAGGAGCCTTTATGGTTGAGGGACCTTATATGGGACCGGAAGGCTACTATAGTCCCTGCGCCCCCTTCTATGAACCGCAAAATCATTTTATGGCCTGGAAATACATTTTCTCCATCGACGCGGCAGGAGCGTTCATTCAGGAAGGCGACCCCTGTGAGCCGGTGATTTACTGGCTGGCTGTGCAGGCACGGCCAATTCCCGAAGGGCCATCCCGGTTTGGCTGGAAGACCTCGATAGGACACTGGAATGATGATGCAGTCTGGGCCATAGGTGAATTTGGCGACTCATTTCAACCGTGGATGGAGCTACGCCACCCGGAGACCAACGAATCGCTCGACTTAGCGTTTGAGATTACGACCGAGAAGGAGTATGAAGAGTTCGTTCCCGAGCGTCTTGTGGCTGACGACTGGCGTTGTGAGCGGAGAACACCGGTAACGGCGATTGCGTGGTGGGGCTCCTATATCGGCTATGGCTATGAGGCGTGCAGCGAGGGTCCATTTATGCCTCTGCCGGTGAAGCCAGATTACTTCCGGTTGAATATCTGGACCGACGTGCCGGCGGGTGGTAGTACTGCTGCCAGCGGTGGCGAAGCTGGAGCAATGACCGACGCACAGATCGCCCAGATCAGGCAAAACGCCAGTTCTGCAAGTGTTAATGTCCCTGTCGGTCTGCAGAAGACCAATATGGGTGAGGAACGGCAGATTATCTTCACAGGCCATGTTCTCAGCACGGACAACAGCACGAGCGGCTCCTGCGGCAGCATCCTCTATGCACCTACCCAGGACGATGACGCGACTTTCCGCGCCGCGGTCTCTACTGCGTGTGGCGGCGCGACGGTGGATTACTACGATGCCAGAGTTGGCACTCCGGATTTGGCACTTCTTTCTACCTATGACTGCGTCTTTACGTGGGTCGACCTTCCTTACGCCGATAAGGACCTGTTCGGCGATAATCTTGCCGACTACGTAGATGCCGGTGGCAAGGTTATTCTGGGTCAGTGGTGCTACCAGAGCGACCAGACTAACTGGTTGGAAGGAAGAATCATGACTTCGGCTTACTGTCCTGTCACCGTCTCGAGTAGCTATAACAACGGAATCTACAACGGTGACGGAACCGATTGTGTTCACAATGGCGTCAACGCTTATGACACCACATACTTAGATGACGCCACCTTGCAGCCTGGCTGCTACTCAGATGGCACCTTCACAAATGGCGAGCTGTCTGTCTCTTGGAGACCGGACAGGAAGGTCTACTATAGCGCCGGCAATACAGGTACGTACCATGGCAATGGAGACTGGGCGCAGCTCACCTGCAACATGTGCTGCTGTATATCATTCAGCCATCCAAAAGACATAATCTGGGAGTATGAGGCCTGTGATTACGACGAGGTGCTGGTCGGGTATGACAAACATCCTGAAGGAGAGCCGAATGAGCCGGTCTTCCGTTATTCGGTCAGACTGCCTGAGGATGATTGGTTCCGTCAGCCTGACTTTAATGAGGTTTTCTGGTTAAGCATACAGGCTGTATATGATTCCAGTACGCCAAACTATGACTGGGGCTGGACGAACCATAACCATATGTTCAACGATAATGCCGTTGAAGGAGGATATGTCTGGGATCCGGAAGAATGGTGGCACTGGGAGCCGCTTTACAGTGAGCAAGCCGAAGATAGCGTAGATATGTCGTTTATCCTGTTCACCGACCCCGATGAATGCGTCAACTGTGCCGATTATAACATAGATTATATAATTAACTTCAAGGATTATGCTGACTTTGCAGACGATTGGCTCTGGACAGGTATGGCCGGTGGCTATAACAACTCCGACCTTAACTGTGACGGCAGTGTTGATTGGTACGACCTCAAGATATTTACCGACCAGTGGCTTGATAGCTGCCCGTAAGAGTTCCGGAGCAGTCAGATTTGCAAATTGAAAAGCTGTGAGTGCTTTTTGCCGCTCACAGCTTTTTCTTTTGTGAAAATATGGAACTTGTACCTCCAGTGACCTAAAAACACGAATTAATTGTGCGATATTTTTCTTGACATCACTTTGAAAGTTTTGTAAACTTGTTGTAGGTAATTGTGTAATGAGCGAGAGGAGTGGTGAAATGCCGTATTCTCTTTCGATTTAGCTTTTTTCACTTTACAAAACCAGAAAATCGCTCAAACAAAACAGCTTTTTTAATTAGGAGGATTTAGTTATGAGAACATTCAAGCTGAAATTCGTAATTACGTGTGCACTGGCAGCCTGGCTTGCTGTCTTTGTGGTTTCATCATTCGCAGGCGAGGCCTGTGTGGTGGAAGATAACGGCACCGGCACTATCACACTACCACCAATGGGCTGTGAGTATACAAGCCCGGACGAGGTCTTTATGATTATAGATGGTCTGCCACCCGGGACTACTATCGAGATGGCTGGAATTCTAAAGGATTTTATTTGCTGCGGTGACACCTGTCCGGCCTGCTCGCTGCCTTTGCCTCCGGGTGAATGTGAGATGGCCGGCGGCACTCTGGGCGGCCATGGTGACTGTTTTAACTCCACGCTGGAGTTGACAGTTACTGGCACCGGTGAACTGGCCGGTTTCAGCCGTCATCTGGCGGTTCCTGTTTTCTGCGAAGTCCATACAGGCCCGAGAACTCCCGGCGACCCAGTCCAGGATTTTGACAGTGTTGTCTTCCGTTTGCAGGGTGAGCTTTTCGGCGACCCGGATTTCTGTACATTCCGCATCACGGGCGGTACAGATTTTGGGCTGCCGAGTCCGGGGCAAACTACGCTAACAGAATTACCGAGTGGCGACTTCGCGGTGGACAGCTTCTTTGACATTACATATCAAATTGAGTTCGAGGGATGCCCCGACAGCATGCTGGCTGATTATGCAGGCACAACCACAGCGACCATCAGGATGGAAACGGGGTTCGCGGAAGAATGTGGCCCGAAAGCAGATGGCAGTGGCTGCAAAGATGTAGATTGTCTGGTTGAGGGATATGAATGTCAGCCGGCGTGTGTGAATTTTGACCCAGATACCGGCTATACCACCGTTATTGATTGTGAGTGCCGTGACCCCGACGAGTGTCATATTGACCTTGGTTCGGGCTTAAACTGTGTGGTGGAAGATAACGGCACAGGGACGGTCACATTGCCGCCGATAGGCTGTGAGTATACAAGCCCTGATGAGGTTTTTCAAATTATAGATGGTCTGCCACCTGGGACTACTATCGATATGAATGGTATCTGGATGGACTTTTATTGCTGCTATGAAACCTGTTCGGCCTGCTCGCTGCCCCTGGCTCCAGGTGAATGTGAGATGCCCGGCGGCAGTTTGGGCGGCCATGGTGACTGCTTCCATTCAACACTGGACTTGACTGTTACAGGCACCGGCGAACTGGCCGGCTTCAACCGTCATCTGGCGGTGCCGGTCTTTGCCGAGGTCCACACAGGCCCGAGAACTCCCGGCGACCCAGTCCAGAAGTTTAACAGTGTTGTCTTCCGTTTGCAGGGTGAGCTTTTCGGCGACCCGGATTTCTGTACATTCCGCATCACGGGCGGTACAGATTTTGGGCTGCCGAGTCCGGGGCAAACTACGCTAACAGAATTACCGAGTGGCGACTTCGCGGTGGACAGCTTCTTTGACATTACATATCAAATTGAGTTTGAGGGCTGTCCCGACAGTGTTCTGGCCGGTTACTCTGGTACAACTACAGCAACGATTAGAATGAAAACGGGCGGATGTGATACGCCGCCAAGCTGTAGCGGAGGTTGTCCGGAGTGCAAGTTCTGTTTAGAAACGGAAACATTTAATCTCGATGGGACTGTTGACATTTGCTGTAACTGTGTGCCGGATGCCGACCTGAACGGAGATGGAATAGTCAATTTTAAGGATGTTGCTATACTTGCAAACCAGTGGCTGACAACAAGGTAGTGGTTTGTGTAAGCACATATTGGTTAACGTAATACAACGGGCTGCAAGCTACGGGCTTGCAGCCCTTTTTGCTATCGTATTGGGATTGATAATTTGGGGCAGGTGCGTATAATTGCCTTGTAAGATGGTAAACAAGTCAAAGATATATACAGTCAGCCAGGTCAATTCACTAATCAAGGGGATTCTGGGAAGTAATCTGCCGAGGCAGATGACGATAACGGGGGAGATAAGCGGGTGGAAAGGACCGCACGCGAGTGGATATTGTTTTTTTTCACTGAAAGATAAATGGACGGTGCTGCCCTGTGTGATGTGGCCGGATAAGCTTGCGAAGGTGAGATTCAAGCCTGAAAACGGCCTTGCGATTTTCGGGACGGGTTACATTGGCGTATATGAACTGCAGGGGAAATATCAGTTTTATATTGAGTCGATGGAGCCAGCGGGCAAGGGGGCATTATGGTTGGCATATGAACAGACAAAAAATCGTTTGGCTGGGGAAGGGCTGTTTGATGAAGCGCATAAAAAACCGTTGCCGAAGTATCCGAAACGGATAGGGATATTAACGAGCGAATCAGGCGCAGCGGTCCGTGATATTGAGAAAAGTATTTTTGACCGATGGTCCTGCGTGTTGTGTCTCTATCCAGTGCCAGTGCAGGGAGAAGGTGCGGCGGAGAAGATTGCGGTGGCTATCAGAGATGTAAACAGGCGCAATAGGAAACTGAAGCTCGATGTTCTGATTGTCGGCAGGGGCGGCGGGTCGATGGAGGATTTGTGGGCGTTCAATGAGGAGGTTTTGGCTCGGGCGATTTTCGATTCGAAGATACCTGTCATAAGCGCAGTCGGCCACGAGATTGATACCACTGTTGCAGATTTGGTTGCGGATATGCGGGCTTCGACGCCGACAAGAGCGGGTGAAGTAGCGGTACCGGACAAAAAAGAGGTCCTTGAGGTGCTGGCGGATGTGGATAGACGATTGGTCAGAGAGATTGACTCACGGATGGAACTTTCAGCAGAGAGGTTGCAGACGCTTCTTGCAAGCAGTGTGTTTAGGAATCCGCTTTTGCCGGTGCGCAACCGTGAGCAACAGTTGGATGAGATGGGAGGCACACTCGAAGAATTGATAAGGGATATGTTAACAAGAGCGAGGGAGAAGCTGGGAGAGTATTATGAGCAGGTTGTTAAGATTGAGCCGCATCGGCTGATGGGGAAAATGAGGGATGATTTGAATAATCTAAGAAGCCGAGCGGATATGGGAGTGCATACAATTTTTAACAACAGGCAGATGCAATTTTCGGATGTAGGGAATCGGCTGGTGGAGAAGATGAAAAGGCTTCTGGTCGAGAAACAGCGGATGCTGTCTATAAGTTATGAACGGTTTATGAGGATTGAGCCACACCGGCTTTTGAGCAGGGAAACTGTTGATTTGAATAATTGGGTAAGTCGGACAAATGCAGCGTTGCGGGCGAATATGAATGAGTGCAAAATGCAACTTACAACGCAGTTAGGCCATTTAGCTGCCTTGAATCCGAAATCGGTTCTGCAGCGGGGATACAGTATTACTACCAATAAAAAAACCGGCCGTTTGGTGCGGAATTTGGAAGATGTCCAAATCGCAGATTACATAGTTACCGAATTTGCCGGCGAGAATTTGATTGAAAGTGAAGTGAAAAAAAAGCAAAATAGAAACAAATAAGTCGGGGTCTGATTATGGCAAAAAACGAGAACAAAAACGATATAAGCAAAATGAGCTTTGAGGAGGCAATCAAGGAGCTTGGTGGTATTGTCCAGAAGATAAAGCAAGGCGAAATACCGTTGCAGGATAGTATCGAACAATATGAAAAAGGGATGGCCTTGATTAAACGCTGCAAGGGTATATTGGGAGAGGCTGAGAAACGAATTGACAAGATATCTGGACCGGAGGGAAAATCAGAAGAATATCCGCCAAGTGGAGAACCAGAAGAACCTCCAGAAGACGTACCTTTTTGATAAGAAGCTATCAGAGTAGTTTTGCGAGCGTGGCGGAACTGGCAGACGCGCAAGGTTTAGGTCCTTGTGTCCTTATGGACGTGTAGGTTCGACTCCTATCGCTCGCATTTGGTAACTGGTAACTGGTTATTGGTTAAAGGATTAAGATAGGAATGGTCGGTAAACATTTCGGACTGCAAGAAAAACGAACCAGCGTAAGAATTGAGATTGTGGCGGGGCTGACGACATTTCTCACAATGGCCTACATTATCTTCTCGCAGCCGAACATCCTCGGCCCCACAGGAATGGATAAGGATGCCCTTATTGCGGTAACCTGTATCATATCAGCCATTGCCACGATAATAACCGGCATTTTTGCCAACGCCCCAATAGCTATGGCACCGGGTATGGGCCTGAACGCATTCTTTGCATATCTTGTTGTCTCTGGCAAGATGAATTGGCAAACGGCTCTGGGCGCCGTGTTTCTGTCGGGTTTGCTCTTTCTGATTTTGACTTTGTTAGGGTTGAGAAAGAGAATTGTCGAAGCGATACCTGCGTCGCTTATCTCGGCCATCGCTGTTGGGATTGGGCTTTTTATTACGTTTATGGGACTGGCTGACCTGGGCATAGTTGTTTCCGACCAGATTACTATTGTATCAGCCGGGCCTATAACCTCGACGGTCTTAATCGGATTCGCGGGCCTGCTCGTGATGATTTATCTGGAAGCGAAGAACATAAGAGGGGCCTTGCTTATCGGGATTCTGGTTAGCACGGCTCTGGCGACCGTCTTCGGGAAGATTGAAATGCCGGAGCAGTTTGTCTCCTTTGACATAAACATCAACCCTATCGCGTTGAGGCTCGATATTCTCGGGGCGCTTAAGTGGGGCTTTTTCGGTAGCATATTCACGCTGATGTTTATAGATATGTTCGACAGTATCGGCACACTTGTCGCCTGCTGCCACCAGGCCGGTATGGTCGATGAAGATAATAAAATCAAAGGCCTGGACAGGCTTTTGGGTATCGATGCCATAGCGACTATGGCGGGAGCATTGTTCGGAACCTCAACGACCACTTCTTATGCCGAGTCGGCGGCGGGTATCGAGCAGGGGGGGCGAACAGGGCTGACGTCGGTTGTTACGGGGCTACTGTTCTTACTGGCTCTGCTGTTTATACCTGTTGTCCGGATAGTCCCTGAGTACGCTACTGCACCGGCACTTATTATGGTCGGATTGTTCATGATGAAAGAAGTGAAAAAAATTGACTTTGCAAATATTGAGGAGGCCTTTCCCGCCTTTATGATAATGGTTATGATTGCTCTAAGCTACAGTATCAGCACAGGTTTGGCTTTTGGTTTTATCTCGTTTACCCTTATAAAAATAGTGTCAGGCAAAGGCAGAAAGGTTAAACCGGCTATGTGGGTTATTGCGATTCTATCCATACTGTTTTTGACAATAGACTACATAGGCGGTGTCATCGAATACGTGCGAAATCTTATGTAATCTTACGGAAAGGCTGACGGCTTGAGTGACATAAGGAAGGTTTGATATGGTTTCTCATTTCAGAAAACGTTTGTTCTCTTCTCTGCTTCTATTATTTGTTTTCACTAATTTCTTTGCCTTGTCCATTTCGGCGAGCGAGAGCTTGATTAATTACGAGAAGGGCCGGACGCCGACAGAGATAGGAAGCCGCTTGGTCAAAAACCTGCTCGGCCGTAAAGAGTATATGCTTTATTCAGGAGAGGGACTCCACTACGCCGAGGCGTGTACCGCTTACAGTGCATACCGTTTTGCAGGGCTTACCGGCAATAAAGAGCTCCTCGCTGAATTAAACAAACGCTATGGCTGGATAATCGACAACGATAAGCTTATTTCACGCAGACCGCATGTAGACCAGAGTGTTATAGGAATTCTGCCTCTGGAAATTTTTATGCAGACTGATGATAAAAAATTCCTTGAACTGGGTTTATCTTTTGCAGACAGGCAGTGGCAAGGGCCTCGAGAAGATGGCTTAACGAGCGAAACCAGGTGGTGGATTGACGATGCATATATGGTCGGAATGCTGCAGATGCAGGCATACAGGGCGACGAGCGAAATCAAGTATGCAGACAGAGGGGCACTACAAATTGCTGCATATCTCAAAAGGCTGCAGCAGCCGTCCGGTTTGTTTTTCCACGGCCCCGAGCATCCCTTCTATTGGGGACGTGGGAACGGCTGGGTGGCATCGGCTCTGACCGAGGTTCTCAAATCATTGCCGAAGGACAACCCCAGAAGAGGTCAGATTATGGATGGCTATCTCAAGATGATGGCGACTCTTCTAAAATACCAGTCTAAAAGCGGGATGTGGCGTCAGTTGATTGACTACCAGTCTTCGTGGGCTGAAAGTTCGTGTACCGCAATGTTCACCTATGCGATGATTACAGGAGTTAAACATGGCTGGCTCCAGGGCGACGAATATCATCTCGCTGTGCAAAAAGCCTGGAACGCACTTTGTGCGCACCTTGATAGTGAAGCAAACCTTACGGAGATATGTGCTGGGACGGATCGAGGCAATAGTATTGAATATTATCTTAAAAGGCCAAGAACGCTGGGAGATTTGCACGGGCAGGGACCTTTGCTATGGTGTGTCTGTGAATTACTTGATACAAGTTCGGCAATTCAAGCTGCTAAAAAGACGCAGCAGGATAAAAAAGGAGGCAATACTATGGAAATAAAAATTACCAGTACGGCCTTTGCTGAGGGCGGGATGATTCCGTCGAAGTATACCTGCGACGGCGAGGATATTTCACCGCCTTTGCAATGGGACTCGGTCCCTGAAGGCACGAGGAGTATCGCTCTGATATCCGACGACCCCGACGCACCGGTGGGAACCTTTGTGCACTGGGTCATATTCGGCCTGCCGGCCGAGACCAGAGAGCTTGATGAAAACATTCCCCCAGCCGAGACCTTGCCAAACGGCGCCAAACAGGGCATTACCGACTTCGGCAGGGTTGGTTACGGCGGACCCTGCCCACCGAGCGGTACGCACAGATACTTCTTCAAGATTTATGCTCTCGACGCAGAACTGCAACTTGGCGCCGGCACCGGCAAACGTGATTTGCTAAAGGCTATGGAAGGGCACATCCTTGCACAGGGACAACTGATAGGCAAATACAAAAGGCAATAAACTTAACGGCCTGATTCACAAATTCAGAGCTTTTGCAGTGCAGTGGCTGTCTGCATTCCAAGCAGCATAAGATAGTCCAAATCACTGAGATTGTAGTGGTCGTCGCGAAAAGTGTTATTAGCATATATCACACCGAAACAGCCAGCCGGGCCTATAATAGGCGCTATCACCACAGAGCGTATCTGCCCTTTTTTTTCCTTGCTCATATCTCGCGAAAAGATAAAAAGCAGGAACTGGCTTTTCTCAACCATCTCATTAACTTTTTCATTAAGTTTTATGTTACCTAGCTCCAGTGTTTTACCGTCCCGACTTCTGCCGGCGTGACATGTCATCGGGCCTGTAGGCTTATCTCTCAATGCACACCAATTATGATATGTACCAAGCTGCTTTGATGTGATATCCAATAAGGCCAGCAGCAACTCGTCCAGGTTACCCGCCTGGCCGACTGCCTCGATGGCCTGCAATAAATCCATCCCTCTTTGGGCCGGTAATCTTATAGGGGGGGCGTCGGCGGTATCTAATTTTCTTTCTATAATTTGCAGGCCGCCGGAGGGCGCTGCGAGCGTATCTTCCAAACGAGCTGGTTTCTCAGTCTCAGCAGTATCTTCGAGATTGATTTCGATAGTATAATCGGTTACACGAATACAATCACCGGTCTTAATGTCAACCTTATGAATCGCCTGGTCATTTAGATATGTCTTGTTCGCAGAGTCCAGGTCTTCGACCATCCATTTCCCATCCTGGGTGTTAAAGATTACCGCGTGCTGTCTCGAGACCGCTCTGTCGGGCAGAAAAACCTGACTGTCTTCGTGTCTGCCTATATAAATAGGCCCCTTGGTGAACCGAAATTCGTTGACAGTTCGACCGTTTTGTTTTACAACCAAACGCATTGATTATCCTCCCTGGGTTCCTGCAAAGCGGGGCCCTGCATTTGGATTATAAAGTTCGCATACTCTATTATGCACAATTTGGTGTAACTTGTCAAGTAAACAATTGCCGGATTTGCTCTGACGATGGGTATAGAGGAAACCCCTAAAAAAGGGTTCAGACGTGCCGTGATGTGGGCTGCGCTGGCGCTGGTCATATTATCGGTTTTTCTGTTTGTTTACGGTGCATTTCTCGGTTCATACGAAGCAAAAAACTTTTTTAACTCCCCGGCATTATCTGCTTATTGGTTAGCTTTTATGGCTTTTTTGGCAGCGGCTTTTGTAACATTTCGCCGGCTGATTCGCCTGCCCGGGCTCTTGCTGATACACGCTGGCTGTATCCTCATTCTCGCAGGCGCTGTCTGGGGCTCCGGCACTGGCCTTAAAATCCATAACCGGCTCTTCGGAACTGATAAAATCCAGATGGGGCAAATGGTAATCTTTGAAGGAGACGCTGAAAACCACATCTTGCTGGAAAACGGTGGCCTGATTAAGGAATTGCCCTTCCATATAAAACTTAAGGACTTCCGAATTGAATATTACAAGACCGAATCCATCCGCGATTACATAAGCGACATACAGGTCATTAAAGATGGAAACGTTGTTGCTGAAAAAAGCATCGAAGTAAATCATCCTCTACACTTTGGCGGCTATCACTTTTATCAGAGTTCTTATGACACCGCCGCACACAGATACACAGTTCTTTCCGTCGTTTCCGATACGGGTCTGGGCCTTGTCTATGCCGGATATATGACCATAGGGGTCGGCGTCTTTTGGCATTTCTGGCTGAGACATATTTTTACAAAAAGAAGGTAAAGGCGCGAATAAATGGAAATTAAATATACGATTCAGGGCCTGTTGATTTACATTACTATCGCTGTGTATCTCCTTGCGTTCCTGACCGCACTGCTGCGCCGTGGCACAGGCTTCCAGCCTGTGAAAACACGGCCAAGATGGCCGTTCCACGCCAGCCACATCTTATACATATTCGGTTTTTCAGTCGCAGTCCTGGCTTTCGGTTATCGCTGGTATCACGTTCGCCATATACCCTTTCAGAACCTTTTTGAGGTTTTCCTGAGTTTAGGAATGCTGATTTATCCGGTTTCGCTGTTTTGCCGCCGTGTCCTGCGTGTAGGTGGGTTCTCATCCGATATGCTCATAGGGGCAATAGTTCTTTTGCCAGCTGGCTTTGTCTTTAGCGCTGAGCCGCAACAACTGCCGCCTGCCTTGCAAAGCTGGCTCTTCGCACCCCACGTCGCTGTCTATGTGCTTTCATATATTTTTATGGCAAAAGCTGCCTGCCAGGCCGTTTTTCAGCTTGCCCAGCCGGTATCACCGGCGGGGCGAGACGGCCTTGCTCAGAACCAAGACGAGAACCTTCTGCCTTATGAAGATGGAACCTACCGTATGATTTGCGCCGGCTTTCCCTTATTGACGCTCGGCCTAATTCTCGGAAGCATCTGGGGCAAGCTTGCCTGGGGTGATTATTGGGGCTGGGACCCGAAAGAACTCTGGTCTCTGGCGTCCTGGCTGGTTTACGTCGGGTATTTCCATTTCCGTTATATGTTCGGCCGTCCTCGTATAAACAGCATTTGGGCCATTGTGGGTATGGTGGTCATCATTGTAACTGTCCTTTGGGTAAACCTCTCAACGCTCTTCTCTGGTCTGCACACCTACGCAACCTGACATTGTTTAGACAAAACCAGCTTTATTACAAATCGGCCGTAGTTACTACTTTTCCTGCGCCGAGGTTTATGTAATTTTCACCAAAACGCTTTTCAAATAAACTTCTTGCCTTATGGCCGGTGCAATGACAGGGGCCAACGTATCGCACGCCCAATTTCTCAAAGGCCGAGATGATTTTTTCTATCTTGCCTTTCGTTGCCCATTCAAGATGAAAACCGCCCATTACTAAAAGAATATCATCTTTGGATTCCGCCGTCAGGCGTCCTGCGGACCGCAAAGCGGGTCCCCCCAGTAAATCTTTTGCCGTATTTATGATTTTCACAATGCCCGGATGTGCACAGCCGGTTATCACTATCAGGCCTTTACCTGTCTGGACAATTAAAGATTGCTCTTTTAGCTCTGCCACAGGTATCAATTTGCCAAGCTGGCCGGTCGAATATACGTTTTTACAAATTTCCAGAGACTGTTCGACTTCAACAATTTTTGAGCCGAACGATAGGATTTTGTCTTTGAATTTTTTTGGAAATGATTTTGGCATATAAACGGTAACGTCTGAGTTTTTCTCAAGAAAGCTATTGAGTCCGCCGGTATGGTCGCCATGAATGTGAGACAGAACTACTGTATCTATACTGTTCGGCTCTATTGCTAACTTTTCCATATTGTCGAGTAATATTGAACCATCCCCGCCGGTATCGAAAAGAATAGTTTTTCCGGTACCGGTAATAAATGCGGAAAATCCCCAGGCGGTTTCCAGACCTTCCTTGAATAAGTTATTGTCGTGGACGACTGTGATATTCATATCAGCGGTATTATAAACAGAAAAGGCGGATTCCGCCCAATCCAAAAGCCCGTTTTTAAAAATTGGGTTCGTTTGGGTTCGCCCGCCTTCGCCAAGGCTACGGCGGGTAAATTTTGGGTTTGATTGGGTTCGTTTTTGATAGTTGGTTGTTCATAGTTTTTTGTTCGTAGTTGTTGTAATTACTGAAGTTATAATCATTTCTTAATTTTTAAAATTGGGTTCGTTTCGCATATTTTTGTTCGTTTTGATTGATTTTTCCTTTCAGCGCAAACAACCTCCGTGTCCGTTGCTCCAAAAGAACTAACGGATATTCAATATGTTAATTGATTGGGTTTGCTAACCCTGAAGACTTGCCCTGCTGGGCGATTTGAACGTTCGTCTACTGATGAACAGGGGGTATTATATCAAATTTCAGATAAAAGTAAAGGAAAAAGTTGCTGTTGTTTCCGTAGGCCGCAATGAGGAGCGTTAGTATTACGCAGTGGCGAAGCCGCGAAGTAAAATGGAAAGAAGGCCGAACTGGAGGACGCAACAGCAACACGCAGGAAATTTTGGCGTTGTAAAAGGAGACAATTTTAGAGGTAGATTTTAGGCTTGTAGGCAATTTGGCAATTGCCTATAATTCACATAAGAATAAACAGGAAAATTGGAGGCAAGAGAAAATGAAATTAACCCAAATCCTGCGATTGTCATTAGTACGATTGATTTTGGTTATGTCAGTTTCCGTAAGCCTGTCAGCGGACGAAGAAACTTTAGACTTTAACGATATACTAAGACTTGCAGAACAAGGCAATCCTGACGCTCAAGTTCTCTTGGGTGATATGTATAACACAGGTGATGGCGTAAAGCGCGATTGCAATGAAGCAGTAAAATGGTTTAGAAAAGCAGCCGAACAGGGTGACGCTCTTGGTCAATGCCTCCTCGGCAAAATGTACTTTTCAGGTAAAGGGGTTGCACAAGATTATCAAGAGGCACTTAAATGGGTTCGAAAATCAGCTGAACAGGATAACGCAGAAGCGCAATCCTTGTTGGGTTTGTGTTACTACAAAGGCGAAGGAGTTAGCCAGGATTATCAGGAGGCGTTTAACTGGTTTAGAAAAGCTGCTGAAAAGGGCAATATAGGGGCGCAAATCTTACTGAGTAACATGTACGAAAATGGAGAGGGTGTAACTAAGAATTATGAGGAAGCTTTTAAATGGTGCAGAAAAGCTGCCGAACAAGGTTATGCAGATGCACAAAACCACTTGGGCTGGATGTACTATATGGGTCAGGTTGTTAACCAAGATTATCAGCAAGCACTTGAATGGTTTAAAAAAGCTGCCGAACAGGGTGATGCAAGAGCCCAAACAAGCGTAGGTGCGATGTACTACAATGGTCAAGGTGTAACTGAGGATTATAAAGAGGCATTCAAATGGTACGTAAAGGCGGCGGAACAAGGGCATGCAGATGCGCAAGTGAAGTTGAGTGTGATGTACTACAAGGGTGACGGTCTCGTACAGGATTACGTAGAAGCTTACAAATGGGTTATTCTTGCTGCAGCACAAGGCGACCAGATTGCTATCGATCTTCGAAAACTGGAAGCGGAAAAGATGTCTGCCCAGCAGATAGCTGAGGCACAAAAGCTTGCCAAAGAATTTAAACCAAAAAGCGAAAGAAGCAACAATACTATAGAGAATACGAAGAAATAACATTGGATAGAAGAGATAAAAAAAGTATAGAAAAGCTTCACTTTGAATATTTCAAAGAATGCTGCAAAAAATTACCTTCATGTATTCACATCGAACATAGTGATAAGCCTGATTTTTTGTGTACACATAGCGGTGGGGTATTGGGCATCGAGCATAGACGATTATTTAAGGAAGCTAGAGCTAGGCATCCAAATGCTCCCCAAGCGTTAGAATCCTTCAGACAACAAATTGTCGAATCTGCACAAAAGCGCTGTGAAAAAGACATCCCTCCTTTATTTGTACAGGTGTGGTTTAACTTCAGACAAGTAAAACCTAAAAACAAAAAAAAAGAGATTGAAAGAATTAGCAGCGCCCTTGCAGAATTTGTCAAAAAATGGCACGAAGAAAATCCTTCGAAGTTTTACGAATCTTTTAAATCTCCATCAGATATACTTCCTGTTTTTAGAATGTTTATTACTCATGCTTGGAATGGCAAAACGGGTTTACCTTACCACCTCTGGGTGGTGGAAGACACCGCCGTAGTACAGAACCTTACAACTGAGAAAATACAAAGTCGCATTAACGAAAAAAATCACAGATATGAAGAGTATCTGAAAAAATGTGATGAGTGTTGGTTGTTAGTTGTGGTTGATGTCTTCAAAGATTCTCAATCTTTTGAAATAAGCGATAAGATATTAAATCATAAGTTTGAATCCAAATTCGAGCGAGTCTTCTACATGGATGCTTCACATAGAAAAGACCTGTGGGAACTTAATATAAAACGACTTAAAGCCTTTCCTTAGAGGGATAATGTTGACAATCAAAGACGTAATTTTCTCTCAGCCAGTTTGGGTGTGCAATTACACGCGTTTTTAAATCTTTTTACTTAAATGCGCAGTGCTGCCGGATACCCGCGAGTCGGAAACGAACAGCAGTTCGCCAGAGGCGAACAATAAAAAGATTATCCGAGCAGGAGGCAGGAGAAGCAAAATAGTCATTAGTGGGGTAAGGTTTGCAAACCGAAGGAACAAATCATATCGCAGGGTAACCCACTGCGGTGCAGTGGGCTAAAAACCCCGTCATTGTCCCGAAAAGATATCGGGACGAAGTGGCGGTGCTGCTATGAGGTCCGCCGTGGCGGCGACTGCTAAACATTTTGGATTCCTGCCTGCGCAGGAATGACAAAAGGGCAGGGAGAACATATAAGTCCGCACCTTATGGGGGTTAGGGCGGACACCCATCCTTCGTCCAACGAGATGAACTACGGAGGGCAAGCATAGGTCCGCACCCTACTTTTTACTGGCAGGAAGCCGGTATGTGCATATAATAGTCGAATCCTAAGCAGGAGAATTTAGGTTTATGAAATACGACGAAAAAGACCTCTTAGCCAAAGCAAGCAAACCGCTGGAGATAGCTTCAGAGCTTCATTCATATTACAAGGGCAAGATAGCTGTAACACCTAAGTGCCGCGTGAAAGACATGCATGATTTTGACGTATGGTACACTCCGGGTGTTGCATCTGCGTGCAGAGACATCGTTAAAAATCCTGAAATGGTTTACGAGCTAACTAATAAATGGAACACCGTTGCCGTTGTCAGTGATGGCACGCGGGTGCTCGGGCTCGGAGATATAGGACCAGGGGCAGCTCTTCCTGTTATGGAAGGAAAAGCTCTAATCTACAAGTATCTCGGCGGCGTTGATGCATTTCCGATATGTCTTGATACAAAAGATGCTGATAAGTTTATAGAGACTACCTTGTTATTACATCCTTCTTTTGGTGGGATTAACCTTGAAGATATTGCTCAGCCCAAGTGTTTTTACATACTCGAGAGATTGAGAAAGGAAAGTCCGATACCGGTTTGGCACGACGACCAACAGGGAACCGCAACGGTTACCCTTGCCGCTCTTTTCAATGCTTTGAA